>JAGHAO010000041.1 GCA_021161495.1 Caldisericaceae bacterium
ATTATATATATTGGAGGTGAAATATGAGTAAAAAAAGATTAACACTTCTTTGTGTTGCAGTGGCAGGTTTAATATTTTTGCCGTCCGTAATTATAAACAAGCCGATATACGGATTAATAGCGGCATTCTTTGACTGGCTGCCGTTGTTTACCGGATGGATGAGGTTTTCGGAAACCAAAAAAATCCCTTATCTGCATATAACCTTAACACTTGTCGCATACGTATTTTTCATAGTGTGGCTTTTCATTCCCGCATCCAATTTCGCACGCTTTTCCTTTATTATGATCTGGTTTCTCGCCGTTCTTTCCGGCGCAGACATTTAACGCAAACTTTTTGCATACGGTAATAAATATGATGTAAATGTAGGATAGCTTTTCAGGGGGGAGTTCATAAATATGGCGCCGCATATAGCGGCGCCCTTTTTGATTTGAAGGAGGTAGAAAGAAGAAGTCTTATCAAGGAATTGGTTTATACAATCCCGCATGCACGGGAAGATATAACGATAACGCAGGAATAAGTGAAATGATTATAAGTGCTATAACCGCTGCAATCACATAAGGAACCGCTTCTCTTGCAATCGGATCAAGATCGCTGTGTATAAGCCCCGCCGCGGTAAACAGGTTCACTCCGACAGGTGGTGTCGCCTGCCCTATTGCAAGTGCGACGACGAAAATTACTCCGTACCAAAGGGGGTCTATGTGGAATGCCGCAAGAACAGGCGTAACAAGCGGTACAACAAGATAAGTAATGGATATTGCATCGAGAATCATTCCAAGCCCTAAAAGCAGCAAGTCGATAAGCAGTATGAACATCATAGGAGTTTTTGAGACATGGATCATCCATTGCGCAGTACGTTCTACCACACCGGAAACAGTGGCGGTCCAGGAGAAAATACCCGCGAAAGCAACAATTGCCATAATAACGGCACTTGTTACGGAGGACTCTATTAACGTATCCATAAACGTGTGCCAATCGAGCGTATGGTATATGACCGTTGCAACGAACAAACTGTAGAATACGGCAACAACCGCCGCTTCGGTGGGAGTAAATACACCTGCGTATATACCACCGAGGATAATTACAGGGGCAAGAATCGCCCAGATTGCTTCTTTAAGGGCAATCATTATTTCTTTGAAACTTCCTCTTGCACGAGTTCCTTTATATCCTCTTTTTCTTGAAACGTAATATGCAGCCACCACAAGGAAAAGTCCGGTAAGAATTCCGGGAATCAATCCGCCGACGAATAACCCGCTAACCGAAACAGACGTAATATTTCCGTATATAATAAATGCAATACTCGGAGGAATAATGATAGAAAGACTTGAAGCGGTGGCAATAGTGCCGGCAGCAAAATATTTGTCATAACCATTCTTTACCATCGGAACAATCAGAATCAATCCCACTGCCGCGGTTGTAGCGGGCCCGGAACCGGAAATTGCTCCCCAGAACATTGCCGTGAGGACCGCAACTATTGCAAGGCCGCCCGTGGAACGCCCCACAAGCAGTTCAAGAAAACGCGCAATTTTTTCCGCAAGACGTGCCTTTTCAAGGATCATCCCCGCAAGGACGAAAAACGGAATTGCAAGCAGCGGAAAACTTGCAATGCTTGCATAGAAATTTCTCGAAATCATCAGAATGCCCATATGATAAAGCATTATTGTGATTACGGCAGTAAAACCAAGTGCAACAGCAATAGGCACTCCGATGAGCAAAAGCACTACAAACAAAATTAACAGTAAAGTTGCAGGACCTCCCATATTATTTCCCTCCCTCCAATTTTGCAAGGGCTTTTACATGCCCTTTCCACATTCTGATAAAAACAAACACCGAGAATATCGGAATTCCGATATAATAAATCCACATCTGGATACCCAACGCAGGAGACGTGGAATGGAAAAGAATGAGTTCCTGATAAATCGTTTTCAAAGTAAACCAATCCACAACTCCTATAAGGAAAGCCGAGAGGATAAGATTCAGCCACACAATAATCTTTTTTATTGGTTTCGGAAAAATCTTGAACAAACTTACCATTCCCAGGTGCGCATTTCTTTCAAAAGCCACTCCTATTCCTATCATGGTGATCCATACAAAAAGATTCACTCCGATTTCTTCCGTAAAGGCGAGAGAATAATGGAAAATATACCTTCCGAGCACGTTTATGAAGGCAATTGTTGCCATTATTAAAAGCAATATTCCCATTATAATTTCGTCAATCTCAAATTTTCTTCTTGCCGTATTTTTTTTCTCCATACCGTCTGCAGGTTCTCCTGCTTCATCACCTCCTCGAATTTATATATTAGGTAGAACTTCCACTTCATCGCCCTCTTTCAAATTCAACTTTCCGGCTAACTTTTCATGAAAAACGATATTGTCTCCCAGAGAAATCTGCGGGCTTATCTGTAAAACAATATTTTCGAATTCGGGCGTCGTTGCCGTAATTGAGAAGATTTTTTTGTTTAATATTTTTTCCCATCTTCCGACAATCTCCACATCAATCCATACGACATATTCGTCCTCAAACTCGTCGATGAGACTCCTCGGAGCCATTCCGAGAATCCTGCTCATCCAAAGGCCGTCTTCACCTTCAAGCAAATTCCTTACAATGCCCACATTCAATTTCACGGGTTCAACAGGGATTTCACGTTTTTTTACTCCCCCTGGCAATACAAGTCCTTTTTTATACAACCCGTAAATAATCTCGGCGGTTTTAAAAACAGGGAGTTTCACTTTCTCGGCAATTTCTTCGATTGAACTTTTTCCGTCTATGCGGGAAGCAACTTTGAACTCTTCTTTCGTTAGTGAAATTTCACTCCTTTCAGCCGAAGAAAGCACGGGTATCGCTTGTTTTCCGCCGTTAAAAATCTTTTTAATATTCTTCCACTGTTCGTCTATCCGGAAAAGGTCAACAATCAGAGACTCCGTACTTTTCGAAAATTCATTGTTTTTATTAACACGTCCTTTAACAAATTCAAAATACCCCGTTTCCAAAAGCACGGCATCAATCAACGCATCTAACCCGGAAGATTTGCCGGAATCCGCGGAAACGACATTGCCCTTATCA
>JAGHAO010000070.1 GCA_021161495.1 Caldisericaceae bacterium
TGTCGGGGAAAGTTCAAGTGTCTGAAGAGTCCGAAGAAGTTTCCATTTCATTTTTACCCTCCGTAAAGCGCTTTAAGGCTTGCGAGTCTTCTCTGCGCTTCGGTTTCCACATATTTGTTTATATCATTCCGATTGAGGATCGCCTTATAAACATTCATTGCTTTCTTATACTGCTTTGTCTTTTCCAAATTTGCACCGAGGTCAAGCATAATTGAAGGAACTATTTGGTTATCCGGATCAACTGCAATTGCCATTGTAAGGTATGTAACGCTAATTTCGTTTTTCTTCAGGTTGGCATATGCTTTTCCTATCTCCCATAGGCTTTTTTGCTGGTAAGGACTGTTGGGGAAAAGTGTATTTGCGCTTGTAAAGGATTCTATTGCATTAGCCCAATCTCCTGCATCGAAGTATATTTGCGCTTTTTCAAAATATACGCTTTCTACGGATTTTGAACCCGAAGCAAGGCTAATCGCATTATCGCATATGCTTATAGCCTCATTCAAAACGGAAGGGTCAAACGCCACTTCGAGGCGGTAAACCGAAATGATTTTTTTCGTTGCGTCAATTGTTTGATTGTTTATCTCCGATTGAGGCAAATGCTCTTGTTTAATATCCTCTATTGCTTTTTCGTACATTGCAACGGATTTGGAAAAGAAATTAGGTTCGGAATACCCTTTCGTTTTGTATGCGTCGCCCAAATAAATTTCGGCGCTTACCACAATTTGAGGAAATTTGTCCGAATACGTTTGAAGCACCGTATTGAGCGCCGAAATCCTGTCGTCTATGTTCGAATGGCTCACCGCATCGTCAAGAATTGTTGCGGCGGAATAAAGTGTAGGCGGTTGTATGCTTTTGCTAAGTTCAACGTAGTGCGAGGCGGTTGACGCGTTTATGGAACGGTACCATTTGGCAAGGTAATAGTAAAACATATCCTTGTTTGTGATTTTATTGTTCATTTTTATAAGGTACTCTTCTACTCTGTTCACCGCTCGCTGGGTGTATCCGAGAGACGCTTCCGCTATGCCCCAATCCACGACCGTCCTCTCGCCCAAGCTAACAAACCGGTAAGCGTAAGAAGCGTTGAATCTTCCCAATATTGAGGCTGCCGTCTTATATTCATAAGAGATGGTAAACTCTCTGCTTATTTGTTCTTCCTTTGACAGACTTGCTATTTCCGCTTCATACTGCATAGCATCTTTCTGCGCTGCGGCAAGCGCCATTTCTCCTTCTTTTGCTTGAGAACGTGCAATAACGGGAATGAATACAAGTTCCACAAGTAAAATGAAAACTATAATGAGTGCAATTACCAATACAATCAAAGGTTTAATGCTTCTTTTGGGCTTGCTCTCTTTCTGCTTCTTGGGAATATTGTGCGGCGGGAAGATGTAATCTTCTTCCTGATCTATCTTTAATCCGGGAAGTTTAATATGAAGTTTGCCGAGTGTTTTTAAAACCCATTGTAAAAATTCCATTTTACCTTCCTAATATCTTCAGCACTGCAATAACTGATCCCCCAACGAGAGACATCGCAAAAGATCCAACGAAAAATACGGTTATGATAAGTGCCGCAGGAGTATCGTAAGCGTTTATCGCTTTTCTCATTCTATATTCCCTTTCTCTGTCGTAACTCAAAAGATTTTCATTCAATAAGGAAATAACGTGTTTTCTGTCAAATTCCGTGTCGCCCATTCTATCCAAAACGGTAAGCGAATTAAAGAATCTTTGTGCCTGAGGCATGTCGATTCTGTCGCCGAGAAGTTCAAAGAATTTTGTAAGGTTATTTCTTGCGGGATGAAGTTTGTATATCGCTTTTATATCTTCTTTCAGTCCTTTTTCCGGAAGGTATTCTATTGCTCTTTCCACGGCCTCACGTGCCGGAACTCCGGACGAAAGGTTAATCTGAATGAGTCTTGTGTATAAAGGTAACTGCTGAAAAACAAGCATTTTATGCTTTTCAGCCGCTTTGTCAACGACATTCCACGTACGAAGCATAACAAAAGCGGGGAGTATGGTAACCATTGGAATGTATGTAGTTGCCCATATACGACTTGAAAACAGATAGGGAATATGGGAATATTTTGCATAAAGCATCAGAGCAACATCGATGAGAAATCCGATAATGAATGTAACAATACCTGAATTTATAACGTCGTACCAAAATTCCTCCGGACTTCTCGGATCGTTTGCAATAGCTAACATCTTGAGTAACTTCTTTCTCCTTGCAGATCCCATTGTATTCTGCACAAGTTTTTGAAGCTGCTTGTTTCTTGTTCCCTTTTTTGCTTTTACTCTTTGTGCTTTTATGCTTATTGTCCTTGAAACGTTCCAAATCAACATAATGAGTAGAAATATGGCAACAAATACCACTAATGTTATTATCGGCAATTTAAAGTATAACAGTGAAATCTTCCAATTAGCTAACACTTGATTCATATATAGCCTCCTTATATGTTGAGGATTCTTTCCTTTAAAAGGATGATTGAATAAATAAAAACAACTATTCCTATGAGAAGCATACCTATGGGAATATACAAGCTTACTAACTTCATCATCGGCAAGGAGTTAATGGCACCCACATTGATTGCAAGATTTCTTATACGTGCTGCATTGTTTGTAATACCGAAAATAACACCTATAACAAGCAAAACAATGATTGTTGCATAATGGTTTATACTGGTATTTGCTTCGTTAAGCACTTCAATGTTTAAGAACAAGCTTTGTATATACGTGTTAAATGCGGAAGAAAGCATTTTGAAATCATTTACTTTGCTGTAGTTTTTCAGGATTGCAACTAATTCTATAAATTTGAAAGAATGTATTGTTAATGCGTCATCAAGGGCTTCCTCGGGAGTCTTAAAGCGTTGCAGGCTTTTAATTACAGGCGCAAAGGCTTTGGTAACATACAGATCCGGATAACTGTTTTTGAGTTCAAGGAGAGCATTGAGTACTGTTGCGTTTTTTTCTCTGGATAGTGTTGAAAGTATCACGTAAGATGCATCCGGAAGTTCATTTAATATCTTCTCTTCAAAGGAAACCTGCCTGTATTTTATGAAAGCAAGAACTCCGATAACAAAAACAACTGTATAAACGGCTATAACGTATATACTTAACATAAGTCCGGGACGCAGGGAAACAAGAAGTATAATAGCAAGCGCTATGTAGATAAATATAAGACGGGTAAAGAAGATTTCGGGCGGTTCTTGTATGTTCGCCCTTATGAGCTGGTCTCTGCCGAAAATGGAAGATTTATTGGATATAATTTTCTTCTTTTTGGCATAAGCTCCTATTTGCTGTTCAATTCTCTCTACGGAGAGCCTTCGAGGAAACAATATGCGTACAAGAAGTGTGCTATTGTTCATTACTAAAACAATGAGAACAAAAATTATTACTGCGGTGAAAAGAGATACGATAATGAGCATCCCTACGGTCGGATTTATTCCTCAGCTATTTAGATAATCCATTTGATTGGTATCCTCTTTACCCTAAATATTCACTCTAATACAAA
>JAGHAO010000115.1 GCA_021161495.1 Caldisericaceae bacterium
AAGCGCGGGAAATCGCATTAAAAAGATATTGACCAAAACCGAATTCTTGATATTATGGTTTGTTATGGCACACGGAGCGACATTAAGTTTTTGGATATTTGTGGGATTTGCATTAATTTTCCAGATGATAATGGGAGCAAACGACGGCGGTGTTTTATTGGGTTCGATAATTTCGTCGAACTTCATCCACCCGGTAATCGCCGTTGTGATTTTATTTCTCTCTTTATTCTGCGCACCGTTTATCTTCGGAACGGCAGTCGTTAAAACGTTGGGAACGAAAATTTTTCCGATTGACCATATGAATATGGCGATGCTATATGCCACTTTGTTTGCGACAATCACCTGGGTAATCATCGCACAGAAAATAAAATACCCGGTAAGCATATCTTACACTTTTGTGGGTGCCCTCGTGGGAAGCGGGCTCGCCTCGAAATACGCGCACCTTATTAACATTACGGAAGTTTACAAGGTGTTCGCGGGTTTGCTCGTCGCAATAGGGATAAGTTTTGCTTTGGGATATTTGCTCTTGAAACTCATGAACCTTACACTCCTCAAAGCCTCACCGAAAGTTTCAATCGTGTTCAGGGTTCTACAGGTGCTCACTTCGATACTGCTCGTGCTCGGATACGGTTCGAACGATGCGGAAAAAACGTTAAGTTTGATTTATATGGCGGCGATCATTACGCATTCGCCGATAAGCCCAAATGCGAAAAGCCCGATTATCGTTTTGGGGCTCGCGGCATTATTCATAATAGGAACATTGCTTTTCGGCGGAAACTCGGCGGCAACTTCCGGGTTCAGGATAATGAAGAGCAACCCGAAACAGACGTTCCTCACGCAGTTTATCACATCATTCACGGTTTTGTATTTTGCGAAAATCGGGCTTCCAATAAGCAGTACGGAAACTCTAAATATGGGGCTTGTCGGAGTGGGATACGCGGAAAAGCCTTACTCTGTGAAATGGCACGTCGTTAAAAACCTCCTCCTCACGTGGACGGTAACGATCCCGATGTCGATTTTCATTTCATATGTTTATACATTGATATTTCAGTTATTTATCAGATAAAGGAGTTGATGAAAAATGAAATTATGGGAATCATTGTTTAAAAAAGCGGATGCTTTCCAGCAACTTATTCAGAAACAGGCACAACTGACCGTTGAGGGTGTAAATATCCTGAACGAATTTATGGGGATTGAAGAAAGCACACAAAACGGGGAAGTGTTAAGGCACAACTTGAGAATTAAGATAAAACAGGTGGAAAGTGAGGGAGACAAGGCAAGAAGAGCGTTAATAAACGAATTGAACAAAAGTTTGATTACCCCTCTCGACAGGCAAGATTTGTTCAACTTATCGAACGTAATAGACAACATCCTTGATTATGCACTCAGCACGGTGGAAGAAATGCTCGTTTACAAACTATACCCAAACTATTACCTGAAAAAGATGATAGAGAAAAGTTCGAGGGGCGTAACGCACCTGCAATATGCCGTGGAGCAACTCTTCAAAGATAAACAACTTACGAACAACAACATCGTTGCCGCAAAGGTGATGGAAAACGAAATCGAAGAACTTTACAGAGAAGCACTTGCAAAACTGTTCGAAGATTCGGACTTCCATTACATCTTCAAAATGAGGGAAGTTTACAGGCACATAAGCAATTCGGCGGACAGAATTTCCGAAGCGGCGGATATCATAGGGAACATTTTGATAAAGGAAGTTTAACTCTTAAAAGAGATTTATATTAAAAAAGCCCCGCAAAAGCGGGGCTTCAATGTTTCTTAACGATTCTACTTTACTTTCTCTTTTAAAGTTTTACCCGCTTTAAAATAAGGAGCCTTTGTTGCAGGAATATTGATGGGTTTCCCGGTTTTGGGATTCACGCCTTTTCTTGCCGCCCTTTCACGCACACCGAAAGTACCGAAACCGATTAAAGACACCTTGTCACCTTTAGCAAGCGCTTCTTCAACCGTTTCAACAAACGCATTCAAAAATGCTTCCACATCTTTCTTCTTTGCTCCCGTTTTTTCAGCAATTGCACTGATAAGTTCCGGTTTCTTCATAAATACCTCCTTAATTCTTAATTTAACCTTATAATTTTACCTTATAAACGCCGTAAAGTCAAGTAAATTGCAGTAAATTCCCCAAAATATCTCTCACAGCGGCGGAGGGGCATTCGAATTCTTTTAATATACTTATCCTTAAAACATTCTTATAGATATAAGGTTTAACTGTTTCTTTGATATTTTCGACGAGGTAATTTGCACGGTTTTTAAAATATACCGCACTTTCTTTTTCAATCTCTTCCCCGCATTTGAAAACAAAAAAAGATATATCGGGTTTAACAAAGTATATTGCGGAATTCCCTTCGATTATCAAATCTCCTCTTACTTGCGGAACTTCCTTTTTTAAAAGCCTTCCGACGCATTCCCTATCGCCCTTTATCCACAAAACTTGCTTTGCCCCGCCGTGAAGGAAATAATACGTGTCTTTCCCCGAAGTATTCAAAACATTCTTATCCGTAACCTTTTCACAAGGATATTTTTCGGAAACGGAAATCTTCATAACCGTAAACCTTTTCGGAAAAGTTTTCAAAATCAGCCTTATGAAAGTTGTTTTCCCGGAACCGCTTCCCGCACCGCCCACGAGAATTTTCATTTCTTCGTTTTTGTTTTTTTCTTCGTCTTCTTCGCCGCGGTTTTCTTTTTTGCGGCAGTCTTTTTCTTTGCGGAAGTTTTCTTCTTTGCGGCCGTCTTTTTTTGGAATTCGAATTTGACAACTCCGTTATCGCTTACGTATAAACGCGCCGTGAAATTTTTCCCTCTTTTCGACACGAAATCGTCCATAAACTCCGTTTTTCCGTTTTTCAAGAGTTCCGCTGCGATTTCGCGCGTAATTTCCTTGTTGCCCATCGTCTTTTTTATGTAAAAAGTGCAGCCGTTGTCGCGGTTCTCGCAGAAGAATGTTTCTTTTCCTTCTATCACGTTTCCGCCGCACTTGGGGCATTTGCCGACAGGTGCGTCACTTATTGCGATGTCCGTTTTCGCATCGGGAAAGTCAAATGCGAGTTTCCCGTCTTTGAGAAGAATATCCGCATCGAAGTATCTGCCGGATTTTGCGCGAATCCCCGAAAGATGAACCCTCTCCCCTTTGAGAAGTTTTTCCGCCATTTCTCTTGTAAGCGTCTTGTTCGAAAACTTCTTCCATATGATAAAATCGCAGGTGCCTTTTTCTTTGTTTTCGCACACAAAGGCCTTGGGGGACTCCAAAACGTTCCCTCCGCACTTGGGGCATTTGCCGACAGGCTCTCCGCTTCCCTTGTTTACGCTGTAATTTCCTTTGTAATTCTTCACTTTATCTACAATGGACACGGTGAGGCGTTTTATCTCTTCCATAAATTTTTCGGGTTTCAATTTTCCCTTCTCTATGTCTCTGAGTTTCTTTTCCCATTCTCCGGTAAGCGCCGGGGAGAGGACTTCTACCGTTCCCACCTCGGATGCAAGGTTTATGAGCCTCATTCCTTTGTCCAACGGGACGAGGGATTTGCCTTCCCTTTCTATGTATCCAACCTCCAGAAGGCGCTCTATGATTGCGGCACGTGTTGCCGGCGTCCCGAGCCCGCGCTCTTTCATCGCTTCCCTAAGTTCCTCGTCTTCAACAAGTTTGCCGGCTGTTTCCATCGCGGTCAAAATTGTTGCATCGGTAAAGCGCGGAGGCGGTTGAGTTTCCTTTTCTTGTATTGCGACTTTTTTCAAAACCGATTTTGCCCCGTTTTTTATTTCCATAAGGGAGGGCTTTTCCGAACTTCCGTAAACTTTCATCCATCCGGGTTCTTTTATTCTCGAAAACGAGGATTTGAACGTTTCCCCTTCGACAATCGTATTGAAAGAGAGTTTTTCTATAACGGCACTCGGATAAAATACGGAAAGGAAACGCCTTACAATGAGGTCGAACACATTTGCTTCTTCCCCGGACATATTCCCCATCTGCTCCGTTTTGCCCGTAGGGATGATCGCATAGTGGTCGCTTACCCCTTTGTCATTTACCGTCCTTTTGTCGAGTTTCAAGGGAGACGCAAGGATTTCCTTCGTAAATTTGTCGTAAGGTTTTACCGACACACCTTTCAGGATTTTGGGAAGTTCCGGAACAAGCGCCTTCGGCAAATACCTGCTGTCAGTTCTCGGATACGTGATGAGTTTCCTCTGCTCGTAAAGTTTCTGCGCAATGCTCAGCGTCTTTTTTGCCGAGTATCCGAACCTTCTGTTTGCGTCCCTCTGAAGTTCCGTTAGGTCGTAGAGCAAAGGGTGTGCCTTTTTTGTTAAGGATTTTTTAACGTCTTTTACAAGTCCTTCTTTTCCTTCCGTTTTATCTTTCAGGGATTTTGCCTCTTTTTCGGATTTTATCCGGGTATTTCCCTTTTTATCCGTATAAATCCCTTCGTATTCTTCGCCATTTGAAAACAGGCCTTTCAGTTCGTAATATTTTTCTTTCTTAAACGCTTTTATTTCTTTTTCTTTGGAACAGATAATGTTCAGCGTGGGCGTCTGCACCCTGCCCACGGAAAGAATCGTGCCCCATCTTCTCGTGAATGCGCGGGTCGCATTTATCCCCACGAGCCAGTCACTCTCCATCCTCGCGGTTGCGGATTCACCGAGCAAATCGAATTTCTCCGCAGGATACAGTTCTTTGAACGCCTTTGTGATTTCCTCTTTTGTCATAGCGGAAAGCCAGAGCCTTTTGATTTCTTTTCCCTTCGGAGGGATAAGCCTTAAAATATTTCGAAAGATGAGTTCTCCTTCCCTTCCCGCATCGCAGGCGTTCACGATGGTTCCGATATCTTTCCTGTTTATGAGTTTTTTTACCGCATTAAATCTTTTTTTCGTCTCCTTTATCGGTTTGAATTTAAACTCCTCGGGGATAATGGGAAGTTCTTGGAGCGTCCAGAACTTCAGTTTTTTGTTGTAGTCCTCCGGCTCAAATAGCGTGACGAGGTGGCCGAGCGCCCAGGTAACCACATATTCATCGTTTTCCAAATAATCTTTTTTGTTTTCGAATTCGCCGAGCGCACTTGCGATGTCGCGCGCAACAGACGGCTTTTCCGTTATTATCAGTGTCTTTTTCATCATAAGGATATATTAACCAAAAGTGCGGAAAATTAAAATCCCCGCTCTTTCAAGCGGGGATTGCAGTTTTCAATCTAAGTGAATCAGCTGATTTACTCGGAAACTACTGTAACGTTTACTGCCTTGTCGCCTCTGTCGCTGCTGTCGACTTCGAATTCAACCTTCTGACCTTCTTTTAATGTTTTGTAGCCGTCGGACTGGATTGCGGAGTAGTGAACGAAGAGATCTTTTCCACCATTGTCGGGTACGATGAAACCGTAACCTTTCTGGGCATTAAACCACTTTACTCTACCTGTAATTCTTTCCAAAATACTAAACCTCCAAAAAATATTTCTGCATCCTGCCTGCAGATGGCACAATTATACCACTTAAAAAATAAATTGCAATACGCCGAATTGCCTCAACTGAAAATCCATACAAAATAGTAACGTTGTTTCACGGGAAGATTTATACGAAGATCTTGAAAAGGAGGTGCAAATCCGCATATTATTTTAACAGTTTTCGGACTATACTGAAATCTGTGCTCCGTCCCTATTCGTAAACGGAATGGTAAAGCACGTTTTGAATTTTTTGAATGATTACATCTTTGTTTTCATATATGTCCGTTGTGATCTTGATTTTCGGGAAATGCCAGTTTGCATAGAAGCTCTTATACCGCTTGTCAAGGCTTTCCAAATATTCGCGCGGAATTTTTTCGAAATCGCGCCCGCGCTTTGCAATGTTCCTCAAAAGTTCGTCCACCGTTTTTTCGAGGTAAATCATAAGGTTCGGAGTGGGAAGGTTATCCACCATCAGTCTGTACATCTTATCGTAAACGGTCCATTCGGCATCCGTCATAAGCCCGTCTTCGTGAAGTGCCTTTGCAAACACTTCCCTGTCCTCATATATGGAGCGGTCGAGCACCGCAGGGATTTTGGAAAGCAAAACGTGGTGAACGAGTTGCTCGTAACGGAGCGCAAGAAAGTTCATCTGCGTTGCAAACGCCCACCTTTTCATATCTTTGTAATAATCTTTCAGGAAAAGGTTGCTGTGAAAATCCTCGAAATACACGCTGAACCCCATTTCCTTGGAAATAATTTGCGAAAGCGAGGTTTTGCCCGCGCCGATGTTCCCGGAAATTACTATATACATATCACTCGATCTCCTTTATTATTGAATTTGCTATTATAAGTTTCTGAATTTCGCTTGTTCCTTCGATAATTTCATACATTTTCGCCCCTTTGTAAAGACGTGCAACGGGATAATCCTCGATAAAACCGTATCCTCCGAAAATTTGCACGGCTTTTCTCGCAACATCCGCTGCGGCCTTCGCGGAGAAATACTTTGCAATTGCGGCAAACTTCGGAAGATCTCTGCTCTTTTCGTTACTCAGGCGGGCGGCTTTCAAAAGAAGGAGTTTCGACGCTTCTATTTTTGCACCCATTTCGGCGATATAACTCTGAATCATTTCGAATGATGCAATCGGTTTTCCGAACTGCTCTCTCCTCTTTGCGTATTTCACCGCTTCGTAAAGCGCTCGCCTCGCAAGGCCCGTTGCTCCGGCAGAGGCGGTAATCCTTCCCAAATCGAGCGTCTTCATTGCAATGATGAAACCTGAATTTTCCCTTCCGAGAAGCCTTTCTTTCGGAATGCGGACATTGTTCAGGAAAAGTGATGCGTTGGGAAGCCCGGGGAACGCCATTTTGTCTTCCTGCCTGCCAACGGAGAACCCTTCGTCCGTTTTCTCGACGATAAATGCGGAAATTCCCCTTGCCCCGCGCGCAGGGTCAGTTTTCGCCATAACGACGTATATGTCGGAAAGCCCCGCATTCGTCGTAAAAACTTTCGTTCCGTCGAGAACGTAAAAATCTCCGTCCTTCACCGCGCGTGTTTCGATATCCGCAGGGTTTGAACCGGCATTTTGTTCGGTTAAGGCGAACGAGCCCATAAGTTCGCCTCTGATCATTTTCGGGAGGTATTTTTCTTTTTGCTGCTCCGTTCCGCCCAATAAAATGGAAAATACGGAAAGAGAATGCGCGCCTAAAACCGCCGCAAGCGTTCCGCTTTCAAATGCGATTTTCTCCGCAACCTTTGCGTAAAATTCGAAACTTTCTCCCAATCCTCCGTATTTCTCCGGAAAAGGGATTGCTATGAAACCGTGCTTTCCTAATTCACGAAACTTTTCTTCAACGAGTTTGCCTTCTCTTTCTATTTCTTTTTCGAACGGTGCAATATGCTTTTTTGCAAAATCTTCCGTTGCCGCAAGTATTTCCTCTTCTATGTTCATTTCCACCTCACATTCGTTTGTAAAATATAGAATCATTTTATATGATATAAACAAATTTTCAAAACGTATGGGTACCGGGAAATTAGTCGCTATTCCATCGGGTAGAGTATACCTTGCACCGGTTTCAGGATATTTTTCAAAAGTTCTTTAGCGGAAATATTGATGTAAAGAATTATCATGAAACATTTAGGAGAATTTAAATCGGGGAAACGCGTTTCCCTTGAAACTCCTATTGAAAGACAAAAATACGAGACTCTGAAACAAGTTCAGAGTGACAAAGCGAAGATCCTGAAACAAGTTCGGCATACCCATTAAGAGGTTTAATGCTTCACTGTTGTGTAAAAGGCAGACATGCCAATTAATTATACCTAATCAAATATAGTATATTGTTTTTTAACCTCCTGCAAGAGAAAATTGTTCTTCAACCTCCTGTAGGATTCGCTTAATTCAAGCCAAGTGTAGTAGCTTACGTATTTCTCGTTCTCGGAACAACCCTTTAGTAAGGGTACATTTATACGGGTTCGAATGCTACGATTTGTTCTCCGTTTTCTATCAGGGGTTTAAATTTAACCTTTGCACCAATCTTTATATCTTCCGGTTTGGTCGGATCCACGCCTATTAACCTGCCCATAACTGCTCCACCTTCATTAAGGCTAACAAGGACAACTACATACGGCGCTTTGTCCTCAAATTTTTCAGGCGCCACATAAATTACAGTAAAACTTCGTATAACCCCTTTGCCCGTTGTTTCAACTTCTTCCACATCAAAACTTCCGCACTTAGAGCAGACGGGTTTTGGGGGAATCATTAAATTACCGCATTTTTTACATTTAGAGCCCAAGATTTTGCCTTTCTTCAGTCCGTTTATATAATCCTGTATCGTAATCATTATTTCTCACTCCTTTCAAATATAAACACCATTGAACTTGCGGTTGAGCCACCGACATTGCAGGTAAGCCCGATTTTCGGGTTTCCTTTAACCTGCCTTTTTCCTGCCTCTCCTCGAAGTTGTTTCCATATTTCATGCACCATCGCTATGCCTGTTGCACCTACAGGATGCCCTTTACTTTTAAGGCCTCCGTCGGTATTAATGGGCTTGTCACCGGAAAGAGCGGTTCTGCCCTCCATTGCCGCTTTTAAACCCTCTCCTTTCTTAAAAAAGCCCAGAGACTCGGATAGAATCACCTCGTTTATCGTAAAACAATCGTGTAATTCCGCTATGTCGACGTCATCAGGAGTAATCCCTGCCATCTCATAGGCTGCAGACGAAGCATTTACGCACGCCTCCGAAGTAGTTAGGTCTGCTCTTCCCGAGAGCGCTATTGTATCCGTGCTGATCCCGATTCCTTTAATCCGCAAGGGTTTATCGGTAAACCTACTTGAAATTTCTTCACTTGCAAGGAATGCAACCGAAGCTCCGTCAGAGATAGGGGAACAATCAAAAAGACGCAACGGGTAGGCAACCATCGGATTGTATTTAGATTTTAAGAAATCCATCTCGTCTTTAAAAGTAACATTTTTCTTAATAGCAATCTTTTGGGCAATATCCGAAATTTTTGCCTGGAACTGAGCCTTCGGATTAAGTGAGCCGTTGTAGTGATTTTTCAATGTAACAGCCTGAAGATCTTCCCAATTTCCACCATACTTCTCAAAGTATTCTTGAGCCATTAATGCAAAAAGTCCGGGAAATGTGATGCCCGTAGGAAGTTCGAAAACGTTATCCGCAGCAACCGAAAGTGCGTCAGTTACTCCGGGCGTATCCAAAGTGGTCATTTTCTCCACACCGGCGACCATTACAAGATCATATATACCTGAAGCAACTGCAAAATATCCTGTGGCAAGAGCAGCGGAACCCGATGCACAAGCACTTTCCGTTCTAAATGCAGGTATACCCGTAAGTCCGAGCCACTCGGTACTCAGCGGGCCATAATGCGCCTGATGTTCATAGAGAGTCGGCGTAAAATAACCTACAAAAAGTGCCTTTATATCCTTCTTCGGATCGATTCCTTTATCTACGGACATAATTGCTTCTTGCATTGCCTCGGCAAGCAAATCTCTACCCGTCTTATCCGGACGCTTACCAAATTTAGTCATTCCTATTCCAATTAAGTCAACTGATTTCATTTAACACCTCCTGGTCTATTCCCACATTTATAGCCATTAAAAGTTAGCCGTATTTTTTCTTTAAAAAAGTTTTATCAATTTTTCCCACGGAAGTTTTCGGAATTTCAGAAACAAAAACAAAACTCTTTGGAATTTTATACGATGCTATTCTTGTTTTTAAAAAATCTTTCACTTCCTCTTCAGATAACTTCGAATTGTTCTTAACAGCAATGATAGCTTTTGGCACCTCACCCCATTTTTTGTCAGCCACGCCGATCACGGCAGCTTCTTTAATTTTCGGATGGGAGATAAGAACACTCTCTATTTCTATTGGATAAATATTTTCTCCGCCTGATATGATCAGATCCTTTTTCCTGCCTGCGATAAAATAACAACCGTCACTGTCCCTGTATGCAATGTCTCCGGTACGAAGCCAGCCGTCAACGATATTTTTCTTTGTTTCCTCTTCTCTTTTAAAATAACCCGGAGTAACATGAGGTCCTTTTATAAGGAGCTCGCCTTCTTCGCCAACCCCGCATTCTTTTCCTTTGTCATTAATTAACTTTACATCTATATAAAAAAGCGGAAAACCCACAGAATTGATTTTTTGTTTAACATAGCGATCCGGCAACCAGAATGTATTAGGGCCTGCTTCGGTTAACCCATACCCTGTTTTAAATACTACCCCTTTTTTCCACCATTTTTTAAAAACAGGCACAGGACAGGGAGCTCCACCATTTATCACAAACTTCAGGTGTGAAAAATCTGTTTTCTCCCAGCGAGGGCTATTTTGAAGCATAATAAAGATGGAAGGAACACCGAATAGAAGATTAATTTCTTTGTTGTTAATCACGTCAAAAACTTTATCCACGTCAAATTTGTACATAAGTACGTTTTCCCCTCCGATGTAGACAAGCGGAGTAGTAAAAACATTCAAACCACCTGTATGAAAAAGCGGCGTAATGATCGGCGCTGAGTCTTTATTAGAGAGTCCCCAACTTATCACCGTATTTATAGCATTAAATGTAATATTCCTAAAAGTAATAACAACTCCTTTGGGAATCCCGGTGGTTCCTCCCGTATAGCAAATCATCCATGGATCGTCCCAGTTCACTGAAGCCACATCGGAAAATTCGGACGAGAAAGAATTCCACAAGATTTCATTAAGTTCAATACTGTTTTTTATCTTTAATTCTTCTGCAAGTTCCCCCACCTGCTCTCCATAAAAAATAACTTTTGGCTTTGCCTCACGCACAAGGGGAAGAAGCTCACGGGGGGTAAGTCGCCAATTTAAATTCTGCAGTATTGCCCCGATTTTGCCGCAGGCAAAGAAGAGATCCAGATATTCTCTCCTGTTAGGAGAGAGAACGGAAACAATGTCTCCCTTTCTTACTCCGAGCTTGTGAGTAAGAAAGTTTGCAAGCTTATTAACTTTTCTATTCCACTCGTTATATGTAACTTTATATCCTTTAATCTTATCAGTTAATGCAATTTTATCCGGAGAAAGCTCTGCCCTCTTTTTTAGCCAATCATTCATACTATCGCCTCCGCTTGGAAAATTTACGTAAGGCACCCGCATTCAAAATGCCTACAAGCCCCCGGGGATATAGCAAAACGACAATTATTAAAGCTGCACCGAATATAACGGAAGAAAGTGTTTCTACGTTGCCAATAAAAAGTGGTAAAATAACCCAGAAAAGAGAGCCGATAATTTGCCCGGCTATTGTACCTACTCCTCCGACCATCACAATAGCCAAAATTTCAATAGAGAGCCCTATGCCAAACGCCGTTGGGTGTATGTACGTAACCGTATGTGCATACAACACTCCCGAAAGGCCGCCAAGTGCGGAACCCAGACTGAATGCAATGATTTTATACTTTGCTACATTCACTCCAACCGATTGAGCGGCAATTTCGGAATCTCTCAAAGCTCTCATCGCCCTGCCTGTGTTAGATCTTACGAGGTTGTTTGAAATATATACCGACAGAAGAAGAAAGAAAAGAACGAGATAATACTTAGAAATTTCGCCTGAAAAGACAAACCCCAATATTGAAGGAGGCGGAATATTTCTTATACCGAAATTTCCTCCGGCAAGTTTCCAGTTTTTAAAAATCGAAACAACTGCTTCGCCGAGAGCCATTGTGACAATTGCAAGATAGAAACCGGAAAGCCGCAATGAAGGAAATCCTACTAATATACCCACAAAAGCAGCAATCAACACAGATACTATTAATGCAAGAATAAAAGGAATATGAAACTGCATTGTAAGAATTGCCGAACTGTATGCTCCTATTGCCATAAAAGCGGCATGCCCAAGAGATATCTGTCCTGAATAACCAAGTATGATATTCAACCCAAGCGCAGATATTGCCATAATACCGGCGAGCGTAAGGTATCCGACAAAAGCAGGCTTCGAATAAAGGACGAGAGGAAGAGCTAAAGCAATTAATAGTATTGTCAAATTAGTTTTGTTCTTCATTTTTACACCTTTTTATTCATTTTTTTACCAAACAAGCCGTTGGGAGATACGAGGAGCACAACAACAATAATAATCAGGGAAATAGGCTCTTTCAGGCTTGAAGAAACATAGAAAGAAATGAGATTTTCAAGAACTCCGAGAGTTAATCCTCCGAATATGGCACCGGGAATAGAACTGAAACCTCCGAGAACTGCGGCAGTAAATGCTTCCAATTGAATAGTTGTCATCATATTTACGTCCAGAGAAAATCGCGGAGCGGCAAGCATTCCTCCAAGGCCTGCAAGTAAGCCGGAAAATCCCCACACAAAAGCAAAGATTGTGCTAACCCTTACTCCCATAAGTAATGCTGCATATCTATCTTCCGAAACAGCCCTTACCGCAATACCGATTTTTGTTTTCTTAAGAAGTAAAACAAAAATAATGAAAATTACAAATGCTGTTATTAAAGTAACAACATCCTGCCTACCTAATATTATTCCATGAGCTTTAATCGGAGGGCCTTTCCATAAGGGAGGAAACGGTTTTGTATCGGTACCCCATATAAAACCGGCCAATCCTTGAAAAACCATCACAAACCCGAGGGTTACGATTGTAATAGCCATCGGAGACATACCTTTAATAAATTGTAAAATACCCTTTTCAACGAGAACTCCGAATAAGAATGACAAAGCAACAACAATTATAAAAACGAGTGGATACGGAATCTTTAAACAGATAAGAGAAAAGGCAACAAATGTCATAAACATTCCCATATCGCCCTCGGCAAAATTCACTGCTTCCATTGTTCTAAATATAAAGACGATACCGAGAGCAACAATTGCATATATGGCACCGGTTCCAAGACCGCTAACTATTAAGTTAGATAGAATAAGTGTATTCATATTTCTTACCTGCCAAGGTATAATTTCTTAACATTCTCATCATTCTGCAGCTCCTTTGATGTTCCCTGAAGAAGGATATTTCCCGTTACAAGAACATACCCTCTGTCCGATATTTTCAGGGCCTTTCTCGCATTTTGTTCAACCAACAAAACTGTAATGCCTTCCTTCTTTAAATTTTCTATTATTGAAAATATTTCGGAAACAATTTTAGGTGCAAGCCCGAGAGAGGGTTCATCGAGAAGAAGCAATTTAGGTTTTGCCATAAGCCCCCGTCCGATGGCGAGTATCTGCTGTTCACCGCCGGACAATGTCCCGGCAAGTTGATTTTTTCTTTCTTCCAATATTGGAAAGTACTTAAAAATTTTTTCGATATCTTTCCGGATTTCTTTATCGACTCGCATATATGCTCCGAGCAAAAGATTTTCTCTCACCGTAAGTCCCGGGAATATGTGTCTACCTTCCGGAACATGGATTATTCCTTTTGAAACAATATACGAAGGCTCCTTTCTCGATATATCCTCGCCATTAAAGATAATCTTCCCCGAGGTGGGCTTTACCACACCGGAAATCGCTTTTAACGTAGTTGTTTTACCCGCGCCGTTGGATCCGAGAAGAGAAACAATTTCTCCCTTCTTTACCTCAATGTTTATTCCATGAATTACCTCTATCGGACCATATGAGACATGTAAATTCTCAAGCAACAGCATCCTTGCTCTCCCCGAGATATACGTCAATAACGAGCTTGTTTTTACTGATATCTTCCGGAATTCCTTCGGCAATTTTCTTTCCTGAACTCATTACTGTAACTATATCCGAAATATCCATTACAAGTGACATATCATGTTCTATCAATAGAATTGTAATTCCGTTTTTTCTTATTACCCCTATTATCTTTTTTAAATTTTCTTTTTCCTCAAATGTTAAGCCTGCCGCAGGTTCATCGAGCATAATTAGTTTTGGGTTACTTGCAAGAGCTCTGCCTATCTCAACAACCTTCTTTAATCCGTACGGAAGAAAAGCGACATAAGCATCTAAAAATCGGGTTATCCCGAGTAGATCCGCAATCTTTAAGACATCTTCGGTAATTTTAGTTTCTTTTGCCACAACAATATCGCTGAGGAAATTTTTTTTCTCTCTCGAATGCATTCCAAGAAGAAGATTCTCTTTTACCGTCATTGAATTGAAAAGTTCTAAATTTTGAAAAGTCCTTGCTATACCGATTTCCGCCCTTTTATAAGGGGGCAGGGGGGAGAGTTTCTCCCCCCTAAAATATATCTCCCCTTTAAACTTCTGAAAACCGCTTATGCAATTCATCACGGTAGTTTTTCCTGCTCCGTTGGGGCCAATAAGAGAATGTATCTCTCCTTCTTTTACTTCCATGCTGAAATTAGAAACCGCGGTAAGCCCACCAAATTGGACGGTAACATCTTCCATCTTCAACATCTTACGGGTTTTCCTTATAAATATCTATCCAGGGAGAAACCTTTTCAAATTGCCCGTTTTTCACCTGAAGGAAGTACATTGAGTATTTTCCGGCTCTTTCGTTCTTACCGTACGTAATATCTTTTGCAAGGTCTCCGTTCCAATGTTTAAATGTTTCAAGTGCCCAGATCAGCCTCTCTCTTGTCGGAGGAGCACCTGCTCTTCTCAATGCTTCGGTAAACACTTCGGCTGCAATCCATCCGGCTGCTGCATAAGCGATACCTTTTTCTTTCGGATAGTATTTATGCATCGCAGCAAAGAATCTTGCAACACCAGGATCTTTTGCATTAGTTATGTCCACCCAGGCGGCAACATAAGCATTTTCTGCCGCTCCACCGGAAAGGAGAATAAAGAGAGGATCAGCGTTCGGATAAGTTGTTATAAATTTCGTATCAAGTCCTAAACTCTTTGCAGTCTTCAAAATCGCAGTAGCGGGTTTTAGCAAAGCATATATTATCACGACATCGGGTTTAGCCTGCTGTAATTTTAAAATGTAAGAAGTAAAATCGGTTTCAGTCAAGGGGAACCCCACAGATGTTACAAGCTTGCCGCCAAATCTATCAATACCTTTTTTCACACCTTCAAGCCCTTCGTTTCCGATATCGTCATCTTGGTAGATAACAGCGATTTTCTCGGCTTTTAGATCATCAACCGCAAATTTCACCATAATCTGGCCTTCATTAAGGTAGTTAGGTTGCACTGAGAAGATGTATTTTTTGGGTGGGAACGCAAACTTAGAAGAACCGGAACCTTGATAAACAAACGGTACCCCTTTATTTTCAAGATAATTCATAACAGCAAGACACCCGGGTGTTCCAAGTCCCCCTACGATAGCAAAGACGTGATCTTGTTCTACGAGCCTCTTTGTTACAAGTACCGTCTTTGCGGGATCAAACTGATCGTCACGAATAATAAGATTTATTTTTCTTCCGTATATTCCACCTTGCTCGTTTACCATATTAAAATATGCCTGCATCCCATGTGACATTGCAATTCCAATCGGTGCAACAGGCCCTGAAAGTGCCTGGAATGTTCCGATTGTTATCTCACGATCGGTAACCCCCGGTGATTTTACGTGAGTTCGTGAAGAAATGTAAATCTGCCGTCCCGCAGCATCCCAGAATACTAAAAGCCCGAGAGATTCGGAAACAAAACGAATCGGCACCATTGTCCTTCCGGGTGGAATAATAAACGGCGGATAATCCAAAGTGTACTTTTTGTTTCCCACATATGCAACAACGCTTCCAATTACAAGCTTTATAGTAGTAGAATCGGCCTGGATTGTTACGGTTCGCGTCGCATTATCCCAACCCACTTTTGCTCCGAATTCCTCTGCAACAAGCCTTATAGGAACGAACGCTCTCGAATTCTTGATTATAGGACCAACATCCGCTTGCTTTTCAACCCCATTCAACATATAAGTTTTCTCACCAATTCTCAGGATCAAAGAAATATCCTTCAATCCTGTTTCAGTTGCTCTTGCAACCCCGGAAAAAGTTACTGAGAGAAGAGCAACGATCGTTAAGACAACCAAAAACTTTTTCATACCATACCTCCTTATTTATTTTTATTTAATACCTCTCATAATAATAGAAGCTGTCTTTAACACTACTTCATCTGGAATAACATCCTTTTTGTTCCAGACAACCCAGCGCATCCCTATAAAATGCCCTATTCCCATCAGTGAGTAAGCAAGGACAGACGGATCAGTCTTCCTTATCTCTCCCCGCTCCATTGCCGAAGCAAGTGCCTTTCCATAAGGCTGGCCAATTCTTTCATAGTACCATTTTCCAATCTCACTATCAACAAATTCAGATTCTCTCACAATTCTGTAAGCTTCTTTCTCTTTTACAATAAAATCAGCAAATGCCTTCAATCCCCTCACTTCCACTTCCTTCCTGTCTTTAGCGTTCGACGAATAAATCTTTGCATATCTTCTTAATTCCCTGTTTATCTCGGTAACCAGATACTTAAGCAATTCTTTCTTCGAAGCAAAATATAGATAGAAAGTACCGGTACCTATCCCTGCTTTTTTAGCAATATCCGAAATTTGTGTTTGCCAATAACCCTTTTTCCCAAACAATTCCTTTGCAGCATCAGAGATCTTTTTATGCGTTCTTTCTCCCCTTGTTAAAGGCTTAAATTCCCTCGGTTGAACTTCTTTCACAGGCCAGGAAAGGGAAACCTGAAAATTTTTATCCGGATCGATTCCGTTCAAGATGAAATCCGAAACAACTGCCGCAAGATGAGCAAAATCCTCTCTTCTATCCCATATCACATATTTCAACCCCACAAAATAACCTGCTCCAACCAATACGTCGCTTAAAACACCGTTATAATCATTAAATCTTTTGCTTTTTTTCCCTATTTCCTCATTTAATAGGGAAAATAGTCTCGTATAGAACACTTGCTGCACATTTTTGTCTATAAACTCTACTTCTCTAAAAACTCTAAATCGTTTCGTATCACGCGAGATGAATTTAAAGATATCGAGATAAAAATTAAACATCTTTTCCTCAAGACTTTTGCACTCTCTAAGGCCTTTTGTAATTTTCCTATACATATCAAGGCTCATCGAATCCGCTATATGAAGAAAAATATCCTCTTTGTTACGAAAATAATAATAAAACAGTGAACCACTGAGGTTGGCTTTTTCCATGATCTGAGAGATACTCGTCGCATTATAGCCATTTTTTTCAAACAGTGTTTCCGCCGCATTGAGTATTTTAGCTTGAGCGTTTTTTACTTCGTCTACTTCCATCTAAACGCGCTCCTTTGTTGCAAATTCAGCAACTTAATATGCTTATCGAATCTATTCATCTTCACCGTATACCTTTCATTACAACGTCAATCCGCCGTCAACCTGAAGAATGTGCCCGGTAACAAAGGAGGCTTCGTCAGAAGAGAGAAATAAAACCGCATTTGCAACCTCTTCCGCTTCTCCCATTCTTCTTAAAGGAGTTCTTTTAATCATATAACTAATAACTTTCTCCGGCACTTTTTCCGTCATCGGCGTTTTTATAAAACCCGGAGCAACTGCATTTACCCTTATACCGCTTTTAGCAAGTTCTTTTGCCCATGTCTTTGTCATACCGATAATTCCCGCTTTTGATGCCGCATAATTTGTCTGACCTATATTGCCGTAGATCCCTACAACGGATGCAATATTTACTATACTCCCTTGATTTTTTTCTTTCATTACCGGTACAACGAATTGAGTGCAGTTGAAAGCGCCTTTTAAGTTTACATTAATTACGGCATCCCACATTTCTTCCTTCATCTGATCTAAAAGTGCATCACGAGTGATGCCCGCATTATTGACGAGAACGTCTATCCGCCCGAATTTTTCTTTAATTCCCGCTACGCTTTTCCGTATCCCGTCCCTGTCAGTTACATTCACTTTCTGGTATATTGAATCCGTGCCAAAGCCCCTACATTCATTACTCACTTTTTTTGCATTCTCTTCATCCATGTCCCATATCACCACTTTTCCACCCTCTTCTGCTAATTTCAAGGCAATCGCCCTTCCAATTCCTCTCCCTGCTCCTGTAACTATACACACCTTATCTTTCATTCTTTTCATTGCTCTCTCTCCTTTCCAATAAATGCTTTAAGACACTTTACAAATTCCTCCGGATTTTCAATCATTGGCGAATGGGAACTGTTTTTAATTACACATTCCTGCTTATTTTCGAAAGCATTAAACGTTTGCCTCATCCAATCCCACGGCACAACAGCATCCTTTTCACCATGAATAAACAACACAGGGAGTTTGAGTTCCTTTACTTCCTTTAGCACATTAACGCTTCCTACCGCATCTACCGTATCCGTATATGCATGAGGAATACTTCTCAGCGCATCTTCAAAAATAACTTTTTTAAAAAATTCTTCGTCTTTCAAAAATGCAACAGTATGGTTCCTCAAACTCATTTCAAGCATATTTTTATCATTCATTAAAAGCTCAAAATTCTTTTTCACTGTATCGTCTATCATAGGAAAACCGGTCGCAGGGGGTGCATCAACTAAAACAAGTGATTTCAGATGATCTGCAAATTTTACTGCATACGCGTATCCAACGAGTCCGCCCATAGAATGCCCGACATAATGAAAAGGCGGGATCTTCATTTTTGTGACAAATTTATTTATATCCTCCGAAAATTGTTTAATTGTATACGGTTTTTGATTTTCACTTTTACCAAATCCCCTCAAATCAATGAAATAGGCACTCCATTCCGCGGGGAGCAAAGGTTTAATCTTATCCCACCATCTTTGTGAAGCGGCATTGCCATGAACGAATACAAGCACTTCCTTACCTTCCCCTACCTTTTCGTAGTGCATTTTCCATCCGTTCATATCCAGAAAGGGCATTTTAACATCTCCTCTCTACTCTATCCACTTAAACAATGCGGCAGACATTACCATTCCAGCCCCTGAAGTACAAAAAGCAACGAGATCGTTATTCTTAATTTTCCCTTCTTTTAATGCATCGTGCAATGCCATAAACACACAAGCAGAGCCGGTATAACCGAACTTATCCATTATGTAATGCGTCTTTTCC
Organism: Caldisericaceae bacterium; assembly: GCA_021161495.1. Lineage (GTDB taxonomy): Bacteria > Caldisericota > Caldisericia > Caldisericales > Caldisericaceae > AUK232. The sequence continues at coordinate 18,892 of JAGHAO010000115.1, forward strand.
ATCGGTAGGTTGAGCCTTTTCATCGATTCTTCAATGTCTATAAGTCTAACCTGAGTAAACAGAACCATATTAAGATCGTTTACAGTGTATCCGGCTTTTTCTGCTACCTTTTTGACTAATCCGGGCCACCTGCCGTAGTTTATGTCCGGCGGATACTTGTGGAAATTCGGATGAAACCTCAAAAGATGCTCTTTTTTTTCAACCATTTCCTTCGTTATGGGATATTTAGTGCCCACATAAATACCATAACTATCCCAATAGCTCCCGTCTGCAAGCATCGCCGAGGATAGGAACCCGGGTTTATCCGAAACAGTGAGAATTACGGCGGACGCACCGTCTCCGAACATCGGCGCAAGTACTTTATTATCCCAATCAAGCCATTTTGTCATTCCGTACGATGCAACAACAAGTACGTTGTTAATTTCAGGATCAATTGTAATATAATGTGATGCAACTGTCATGCCGATTACTGCGTCGGCACATGCTCCATTCATATCAAACGCCGCTGCATTCTTCGCACCCAATTTGTGCTGAATAATTAGCGAGGTAGGAGGAGTAATAATATCAGGCGTGTCGGTAGTGAGGATTATAAGATCTATATCTTCCGGTTTCATTCCCGCATTTTCCAAAGCTTCTTTTGCTGCCTCAACAGCCATATCCGAGCTGGCTTCGTCAGGTGCAGAGATGTGTCTCAGTTTGACCCCGGACAGGTACTCCGAAACGTCAAAGCCCATCTTTTTGCTCAGTTCTTCGTTTGTAATTACCTTTTCCGGTAAATACATTCCCGTTCCAGCAATTCTTGCAAATCTTTTACCTTCCATAGCACGCTCCTTTCTTTATCGTTTGATTTTGATACCTGATTCAGTTCTAATTATAAACTTTTTTCTTCGGTTGTCAATAGTGTGTATGAGATTCTCTAAAAAATATTAATTCTAAAATCCCTGTCCTTTATGCCTGTATCTGATGAGATTTTCTTATTAATCTCTATTCCGGAGCCTGGCTTCCTAAATGTAGCCGTTAACATACAATAAAGCGGAGGAATACGGAGAGACAAAGCACATTAATTCTACTTTTTCCGCCATAAGAAGAGTACAAACAGCAAGAGTTAGAAAAAGACATTAAAATAAAACACTGAGCGAACTCAACGACACAATAAAATCGGAAGACAAAAAGAAGATAAAGAAAAACTATGTGCATACATAGATAAACCAAAATTGTACCCTTTTATCAAAGCATTGAAGCACAAGATAAACAACTATGCTCCGCTCTTAAAATTTTCCAAATAAAGTATGAAGTTGTTTAAGCACAACAAACTGGATGGAAAGATGTTTTTCAAAGAACTACGGATAAAGGAATACTTTCGCTCATAGGGCAGATACAGTCAAATTCCCATACTTTTTAAGGAAAAGAACGAAAAATACACACCAAGGAAGTTAAGATATACGGATAAACATAGAGAATCCCTTGAGAGGTTTGAATCATAAAAACAAACGATTTGGTAAACATGAGAGAGACAAAATCGAGTTGACACTACCATAGATTCGATTATAATATATGCAAAATACGTAAGGAGTAAGTGAGTTCAAAAGAAAAAATGTTAATAACAAGGCCGATTTGCAGTGAAATTCCTAACTATCATATCTCCCTTTTTGTCGATAAATAAAAAGAGAGCAAGAGGTGAAAAAGATTTTTAAAAAGATCATATGCTAAAGAATAGCAGCAAAAAAATACAGTCTGGTAGATGGGCCTCTTTGGACCACTTTCGGGGTCTTGCTGTGCTCCTAATGATTCTTGTTAACTCTTTGGCAGAGTACAATGTCCCGCCATGGCTTAAACATGCAAAGTGGAATGGCTATACCTTCGCAGACCTTGTAGCACCGATGTTCCTTTTTGCCATGGGTATGGCTTACAGAATTTCTCTCCAAAAACGTCTTGCAAGTCAGGGCGTAAAAAAAACCATCTTTCATTTTATTAAACGTTATACAATTCTTTTTTTATTCGGTTTCGGAGGTCTCTTTTTGGTTTACAGAAGGTTCGATTGGGGAGTTTTACAGATGCTCGGAGCCGTCGGCCTTTTCTCTCTGCCTATGATGTTTATGAAACCCGCTACGGGTCTTTTTGTTTCATTCGTACTACTACTTTTTTATCAAGTATCCGTGTCTTTTTTAAATATGGAGCATTTCGTCTCTATATTTGATATGGGTGGCCCCTTTGCCACACTCTCATGGAGTTTTATATTGGTTACGGCATCTGCCTTCGGAAACCGAATGAAGAACAGCGAAAGCAGGCAAATTCAAATAACGTTTTTAACTGTCGGGATAGTTTTCACATTGGCAGGATTTCTTCTTTCCTTTATTGTTCCCTTTAACAAACACCTCGTAACCTGCTCTTATATATTATTCAGTACCGGGTTATCTTCTCTTCTATTCCTCATTTTGTATAGAATCACGGATGTTCACCGTATTCGTATCGGTATCCTTGAATCCTTTGGAAAAAATCCTCTGACTTTGTTTATCACGGGAAATGTGCTCGTACTATTGGAAAACATGGTTATTCCTCGTACAGCTCCTGTCATTTTTTCTTTAATAGGAACTCTTCTTATTCTTTTAATATGCACTGTTCTGGCAGAAATACTTGCCACTAAGAATATATATATTAAACTCTAAAACACTGTAAGGAAATTAAATACTATTAATAGGTGATATGGTAC
>JAGHAO010000117.1 GCA_021161495.1 Caldisericaceae bacterium
GGCTTACCACAGCAAGTGCCTCCAGATCCGGATTTTCCTGCTTCATCTTTCTTAATACTTCTAATATTTGTGCTGGCTTACCAGGTACCATCTTGTTACCTCCTTTATAAATTTTCTATTTAAAATATTCTATCACTTATTTGTCAAAAGGCAAAAGGTTTTTGTCTATTTTTATAATTTTTCCCCAGATATTTTCAAAATCGATATACAGAAATCCTATTGTTTGAACTCTTCCGCATAAAGCCCCCGGATTAAAATAAAGAGCACCGTTTATTATTTTATTTGTTGCTTTATGTGAGTGTCCGAATACATAAGCGTTTAGTTCCTTTCGAAATGCACTTCTAACCCTCGCTTCTATGCCGGGAGGACCTCCGTTCCCGTGAAACAAACCTATTTTTAATCCCTCGATTTTTACAACGTGGGTTTTAGGCAAAGATTTCCTCAATGCCGGCTCATCCATATTTCCGTGTACTGCTACTACCTGCTTTCCAAAACTTTTCAAATATTTTAGTGCTTTCGCCGTAGTAAAATCTCCCAACGCAAAGATTAGATTACTTTCTTTTGCATATTCCGAAAGTTCGGGCAAAGTTTCTCTCCTGTCCGGATAATGTATATCCGAAACAACCAATATTTTCATCATAAGATCCCTCTTCTTTTACTTAAATATGTGTCCCTTAACACACCCGCAGGCAATACTCCCGCAAGTTTACCTTCACTATCTACTACGGCAAGGACATCGGTTCCGAGTTTCTCCATCTTATGGAGTGCTTTAAGTAACGTTTCATCCTCCGGAATAGATATATCTTTTTCAACGTAAAATTTTTCAACTGACTCACTTTCGTTTTTATCCTCTATGTCTATGTATCTTACTATTCCTATCGGTGCATTTTTCGAGTTTAACACAATAACTTTTGATATGTCGTATTTTTTCATAATTTCCTTTGCTTTAAAAACCGTATCGTCCAATCTTACAAATCCCACATCGTTAAGTGCAATATCTTTTATAACTATCATTGAAAAAAGATCCAAGCTTCTTCGTCCATGGTAGATTATACTTCTTCTCCACAAAGGCTCCGAATACATTGTATATCCGTATAAAAATGTCACGACAAAACTACTTGTCACTGCTCCGAGCATTAACGGTAAAATTATTTCATAAGAACGGGTTAGTTCGTACGCCATTACGATAGCAGTCAACGTAGCACCTGTCGTTCCCGATACGACTGCCGCCATTCCAACTATTGCATATGCCGCGGGTGGCGCCGTAATCGTCGGAAAAAGCGAATGAATAATCATTCCCAATCCTGCCCCGGTTGCAGCACCTACGTAAAGTGACGGAGCCAAAATTCCACCCGACCCACCCGATCCGAGTGAGAGCGAGGTTGCGAAAATTTTTGCGAAAATGAGGATTATAACTATCAAAAGCCCTACGTGCTTGCCCGTAAGTATGTCCGTGATAAATGCGTATCCCACGCCAAAAATATAATAGTGGCCGCTTGTAAGGTAGAGAATGTATCCGAGTGCCCCTACGATTAATCCCCCTATTGCGGGTTTAACAGAGGGAGGTATGTGAAGTTTATCAAACTTTATCTCTGCTTCCGCAAGCATTTTTGTAAATAAAATTGCTACAAAGCCTGATAAGATACCGAGAATAAAATATGCTACATATTCATATGAAGATTTCAATGTATATCCGGGAACGATGAATGTAGGCTGGGTACCAGTAAAGAGATATGCTATACGTGTCGCTACGGTGGAGGATATAACAAGAGGAATAAAATTTCTCGGGCTAAGTTCCGGGAGAATTAATTCCGCGGCGAAAAGCACACCGGCAATCGGGGCATTGAATGTTGCTGCAATCCCTCCCGCTGCACCCGATGCAACGAGCAAAATGGTATCTCCCGGTTTGAGTTTTAATAGTTGCCCAAGTGTAGAGCCGAAACTTGCACCTATCTGAACAATAGGGCCTTCACGTCCGGCAGATTCACCGGCTCCTATTCCTATTGCGGTTGCAAATATCTTTACGAGAGAAACGATCGGTCTTATTCTACCTTTATTGTTAATAACCGCATCGATAACTTCCGGGACTCCGTGCCCTTTTGCTTCCGGGGCATATTTTTGGATAAGAAATCCCATTATAAGAGTACCGATCACCTGAATTAAAATTACCCATGCACCGAACGGTGACGTAAAATGAAGGTTCGAATCATAGTGAAAAGAAAATTTGCCGAAGAAAAACAAATTGTGAAAAAAAGCGATCAAGAGCCTAAAAAATACCGCCCCGAGCCCCGATATAACGCCCACCAATGCGGCATAAAGGCTTATCCGTAAAAAATGTAATGTATCTTTACTCCTTAATTTATTCAGTATGTTTTTCATTTTTCGGATATCGGATCCTGCCTAATTATAAGAATTTATTTTACTTAAAGCAAGTTTTTAAATAGAAAACGGAGCCCTTACGGACTCCGTTACAGATACCTGCCTCTCCTTTCATACCTTATTTATACCGGTGCCCCGAATTCTTCCGCTTCTTTTTCAAGTCCCAATTCGAAGAGTTTCATCTTTGTGGGAACTCCTTCCTTTGACCATCCACGCACTTGATAATACTCATCAAGCATATTTTGAAGTTCTTCTTCTTTTACAAAATGCCCTTTGCTGATTCCGTTGCTTATCGGCTCGTGTGTTACACGATAAGGCAAATAATCGTCTTTTCTGCCTAATCCTTCTCTTATGTTATAGATTTTATTGAGGTTGTAAATCCTTTCCCCTATTTCCATAAGCCAATTCACACCGAAATTCTCTCCTGTCACAGCTTTTACTCCGTCAAGAAGGCCTTCTATCCAGAATAAACTTCTGGAGAATTTACACATTCCGAGAGTATCATAAACAGTCATAAAATCTTCACCTGTTTTAACTTCAAATCCTTTCCATTTTGCAGATAATCTGTCTATGTTGGATAACTTCCAAAAACTCCCCGTAAGTTCCGGTGCGTATATTCCGCCTGTCAAGTGGCAAGCGCCTCTCACGGACACCGCTTCGGCAAGTGCCATTCCTTTGAGGCCTCGAATGTCATATGCGGGAGGTTCAAGCCCCTTGATTTCGAGTGCAAATTTTTCGGAACCTTTACCTAATTTCTCTGCGGCACGTTTTACACCGTCAGCCAATAATTCTCCCAATTTTCCTTCTCTGTTTACCAGTTTTTGCATTGCTGCAATTGCCGCATCTTCGTTTCCGAATGTAAGTTCTATCCCGTCGGTATCCTCTTTTGTAAGCAATCCTTTTTCATACGCTTCCATCGCCCACGCGAGCGTGACACCCGCCGATATTCCGTCAACCCCTGCCCTGTCGCAAATTTCGTTGAGTTTTGCGGTAACTTCTATATTGTCTATTCCAAGGTCTCCGCCCAAGGAGTATAAAAGTTCGTATTCCACGCCTTCCACTCTCGTTCCTGCATATTTCCCTTCCTTTATGCTAATGATTCTTCCGCACGGCTTTGTGCAGTTCGGGCAAGGATGGTATTTTTCCGTATATTTCGGAGCCCAATAATACGGGTCTAACGGAGATTTGCCATCTTTATGCTTTTCGAAACTTTCTTCAAAATAACTTTCCTGCCAATTCTTTACCGGAAACACTCCTCTTTCTTTGTTAACCCATTCGTAGAATTCCCCGGAACCGTATTTCATATCCAATCTCTGCGCTTCAGAGCCGTTTATTTTTTTATTCCA
>JAGHAO010000213.1 GCA_021161495.1 Caldisericaceae bacterium
ATTCCGGTACGGGCAGGAGGAGTTTTGTGTATCCTGTTTTAGTGTTTCCTTATGCTGAGGTTATTAAAGGGATAATTTTGTCTTCCAATAAAGATAAGTATAAGGTCCCCGTGTTGGACAAAGACGGGTTAATAGAGTATATTGTTTCAAATCTTGCTTATGGCTCCATTTCAAAGAGTTTAATAGAAGATTATTGTAAAGTCTTGGATGATTTTGCCAATGCGTCGGCGTAAGATAAATAAACTGATGAGATGAATGATTTTCTATTTTATCACTCCGCTCCAGCGTTCAAGCGGGAGGAAGAGATGCGTAATTAAGCCTGCTGCAATTGAGATTCCGCCGAAATAGAACCAGAAGTTAAATCCGTGGCAAAGTTTGTAAAGAAGATAAAAAGCACCTCCGTACGAAATCATTGTAAGCAAAAGAAAAAACAGAGCTTTTCCCATAAGATTAACTTTGAAATAGTTTTTTGCTTTTCTCTCGAATGTTGCGGAAAGTCCTATTGAAATGTAAAAACCTAAAAGAGTTCCGTAATGAATTAAATCGTTTATCTGCCACATATTGGAATCGTAACGAAAATGGCGGAGGGGAGAGGATTCGAACCTCCGAGGCTCATCACCTGCCGCATTTCAAGTGCGGTGCCATCGTCCACTCGGCCACCCCTCCGGAAGCGATTATTTTTCCCGCGTTATTTTATCAGTTCCCATATATTTTTGCAACACTTCGGGAATAAGAACCGAGCCGTCCGCTTGCTGGTAGTTCTCTAAAATTGCAGCCATCGTTCTTCCCACGGCAAGGCCCGAGCCGTTCAGCGTGTGCACGTATCTCAGTTTACCGTCTTTTGTTCTGTAGCGTATATTTGCTCTCCTTGCCTGGAAGTCCTTGAAATTGGAACAGGAGGAGATTTCAACGTATTTATCTTGTGCGGGCATATAAACTTCCGGATCGAACTTTATTGCCGCAGTGAAACCCAAATCTCCGGTGCACATTTTTTTGAGTTGGTAAGGAAGTTTCAAGGCACGCAATACATCTTCCGCATTGTCCAGTAGTTCTTCGAGATGTTTCATTGATTCTTCCGGCTTTACGAATTTTACCATTTCCACTTTATTAAACTGGTGAACGCGAATAATGCCCCTGGTGTCTCTTCCTGCCGCTCCTGCTTCCCTTCTGAAGCAAGCAGTGTATGCAACGTACTTTATAGGTAAATCTTCTTCTTTCAATATTTCGTCTCTATGTAAATTTGTTACCGGAACTTCTGCGGTAGGGTCAAGAAACAGATCGTCTTTATCTGTATGGTACATATCTTCTTCGAATTTGGGAAGTTGCCCCGTTCCGAACATTGACGCCCTGTTTATTAGGAAAGGCGGGAAGATTTCTCTGTATCCGTGCTTTTCAACGTGCAAATCAATCATAAAAGAAATTAATGCCCTTTCAAGTTTTGCTCCGAGGCCTTTCAATACGTAAAATCTTGCTCCGGATATTTTCGCTCCTCTTTTGAAGTCAATAATGTCCAAATTTTCTGCAATTTCCCAATGGGGTTTCGGTTCGAAATCAAAATTGGGTATCTCTCCCCATCTTTTTACCACAATGTTTTCGCTTTCGTCTTTTCCGTAATGAACGCTTTCGTCCGGAATATTCGGAATTCTGAGTAATATATCCTTGTATTCGGCTTCGAGTTCGGAAAGTTCTTTTTCGTATTCTTTTATTTCTGCGGCTATTTCCTTTACTTTTTTCTTTAATCCCGATACGTCTTCTTTTTTCGCGATTAAAGCGCCGATTTTTTGCGAGAGTTCTTTTCTCTCGTGTCTCAATAAATCCGTTTTTTTAACGAGTTCTTTTCTTTTCCCGTCTGCTTCGAGAAATCTGTCTACGAGTTTCGGATCCGCTCCTTTTTTTGATATTCCTTCCTTTACAAAATCCGGTTTTTCTCTTATTAAATTAGGATCAAGCATTTTACATTCACCTCTTATCTATGGATTATTGCTTTCTATGATAATCTCTTTTTCCGCAGTTGCAAGGGTATTTCCCAAAGCATCCTGAACCACAACTTTTGCCGTTGTTTTTCCCGGAATGCTTGCGATAATTTTGAATCTGTATGTTTTGTCGAACGAAGGTTTTGAAAGTGTTGCAACGGGCAGGTTGTAAACGATAAAAGTCACGCGAAGCCCCGATGTGTCTTCCGTATTTTCCAATTTGGCGGTAAGCGTTATAAAATCACCTGCTTTATAAGTGTCTTTATCTGTTGTGAAAACAACTTTTATATTTTTTTCATCGGGATTAGGCGTTGGCGGTGGTGGATTCGGATTGAAATCTCTCGGATCGACTTCCGTAGGTTCCGTACCTTTTATGAAAGTTTTTTCTTCAACAAGGTCAGACGGACAGTTCGGCGGTGCGAGTAGCCCCGAATCCTTGCAAATCTTCACCGTAACCACGCCGTTATCTCTTATATCTTCCGGAGGAATCGCATCGGGTAGGAAATTGTAGACGGTAGTCCCTTTTCCGGTTGTTTTTGTCCTGTATCCGGTATTATCGTAAACTCTTTTCGGAATAAGTTCCGCCTTTGGTTTTGCGAAATCGTCTTTCGGGAATTCGTTCATCGCTTCAAGCATAAATTGATGCCAGATCATTGCGGGGAACCGCATTCCCGAATTTATAACACCCGGGAAAGTTACCTCGTTTGAATCCGGGCCTACCCACACGCTTACGGATATGTTCGGCGTGTATCCGTCAAACCATGCATCCGTCCAATTGTCCGTGCTCCCCGTTTTTCCCGCTGCGGGAAGCCCTTTTATCCGTGCGTTCACTTCGGTTGACATTACGTAGCCAAATATTTTGTTCATTATATATGCAACTTGCGGTGAAACCACTCTGTATGAGTTATCTTTGTGTTTGTACAAAACCTGTCCGTCGGGAGATACGATTTTCCTGATAATGTAAGGCGGGTGCCTTACTCCACCGTCTCCGAGCACTGCATAGGCATCTGCCATTTCGAGTTGTTTTACCTCGAAACTCCCGATTGCTATTGATGGATACGGCTTTAAAGGAGTGGAAATTCCGAATTTCCTTGCAAAATAGACTACCGTATCGAGTCCTATTCTCTGCGAAACTTTTGCTGCACAAACATTGGAAGAAAGAGCCAATGCCCTGTAAACGCTCATATCACCGAAATATTTGTTTTTTCCTATCCATTCATGAGGTTCCCATACGCCGGTTACCGTTTTGACTTTATACGGTGCGGAAAGAATGATTGAAGAAGGAGTTAACGAGCCTAATGCAATTGCGGAAGTGTAATCGAAAATTTTGAAGGAGGATCCCGGCTGTTTCAAAGCAAGTGTTCTGTTGTATTTTGTGTTGTTATAATCTCGCCCTCCCACCATTGCAAGTATTGCACCTGTTTTCGTGTCTATTGCAGTTAGAGCGGCTTGAGGCTGAATTACTCCGAGATGGTTTTTCTTTCCCTTTGGAAATATTCCTTTGTCTTCTGCATCAGTCAACACTTTGTTTATTGCATCCGTTCCGGCTTTCTGCAGTTCGGGTCGAATTGTGGTGTAAATTTTCAATCCGCCTTCGTATAGCATTTTTTCCCCGAATTTTTCGGCAACTTTTTCTTTTACGTAGTCTATTACGTATCCCATATTGTCGCCGATTTCTCTTTTCTGTGCGAATTTAAGCGGTGTATCATATGCTTCTTTGGCCTCCTGTTCCGTTATGTATCCTGCATCTACCATTTTTGCAAGTACTATTTTTTGTGCTTCTTTTGCCGCTTTTAAGTCAACAAAAGGATTTATGTCGGACGGGGCTTTTATAATGCCTGCAAGCATTGCCGCTTCCGGTAAGGTAAGTTCGCTTGCGTGTTTTCCGAAGTACGTTTCGGCAGCGGATTCAATTCCGTATGCGCCGGATCCGAAATACACTTCGTTTAAGTACATTTCCAATATTTGATCTTTTGTAAATTTCTTCTCGAGTTTTATTGCGAGAAGGGCTTCTTTTACTTTTCTTTTTATTGTTTGCTTACGGGTAAGAAACAAACTTCTTGCAAGTTGTTGCGTAATTGTGCTTCCGCCTTGAACAATTTTTCCGTGCTTTATGTTCTGAATCAATGCACGCATTATTCCTTTGTAATCAAGCGCTCCGTGTTCATAAAATCTTTCGTCTTCTTCTGCAATTACCGCTTTTTTTGCTATGTCGGATATCTCGTTTAACGGGACATATACCCGATTTTCAAATGCATAGACATTTGTTATAAGGTTTCCTTTGTAGTCAAAAATTTGTGAAGACTGCTCCGGAGAATACGAAAGTTTGGAGATATCAGGCAAATCTTTTCCGCATTGTGCAATGTAAATTGCAGCAAAAATTCCGACACCGATTGCCGCTACAAGTACAAATATTAAAAAGCCAACTAAAATTTTCAGAAACACAGAGCGCTTTTTCTTTTTCATAAAACCTCCTGAGGTTAAAAATTATCCTGCGGAAGAGCCACCTCCGCCTCCGCCTGAGAATCCGCCTCCGCCTGAGAATCCGCCTCCGCTTCCGGAAGAGGAACTCTTTGTGGAGGTAAACACGCTTGCGGAACTGTTTAAAAGGGAATTCAACCCGTGCGAGATTGCATCGAGAGAAAAACCCTGCATAGAATTCGATAATCCGCTTCCCATATCCGGTGCGGGCCCTGTTTCTCCGCCAAAACTTTGTGTGCTTGCCATTCCGTTATCGTATATCCTATCATTATATCTCATATTATATCCGTAAGGTACATACCATACAGGGGCAGGAGCCTTGACTCTCGAAAACTCCTTTATCCACCTGTTGTCAATTCCGAATATTATAGCGAACGGAAGATATTTTGCAAATTTATCCTTTGCTTCTTCCGCTTTTTTATATTTCAGAAGTCCTTTGAGATATCTTTCGAAAGCAAGCCACTTGGCACGTTCCTGCATTCCTTTTAATGACTTTCTCGGCATTGCATTTGCAAAAAGCATAACGACGATTCCGCCCAGAATAAGCGGCCATGCGATAAAGGAGAGCCCCATTACCGCACCGAAAGTCAAAGCAAAAAATCCTATGAATATCATTACGAACCCTATTCCGAAATATTTGGATTTTACC
>JAGHAO010000221.1 GCA_021161495.1 Caldisericaceae bacterium
AGCCTTGTAGGAGAAATTTCCTGTGCAGGCACGCCTCCCAATTGCTTCTTTTCAAAAACAACCGGTTTGTAGCCTAACCTTCTCAATTCGCGCGCACAGGCAAGACCCGCAGGGCCTCCGCCTATAATTGCCACTTCTTCTTTATTTGCCTCGGGAAGCTCAAGATTCTCCGCAGGATCCGTATTGTCCGTAACGTACCTGTGTAGTTCTCTTATTTTGATGGGAGAATCTATTTGAGCCCTTGTGCAGGCACTCTGACAGAAACTTTCTTCCGGGCAAACTCTTCCGCAAGACTCTATGAGGGGATGGGCTTCCTCCAATATCTCCCTCGCGCCTTTCAAATTCCCGGTTCGTATTGACTGAATGAATTCCGGAATCGGAACATGTGCGGGACACGCTTTTTCGCACGGAGCATCATAGCAGTAAAGACATCTTTCCGCTTCGATCAAAGCCTGTTCCTTACTTAACGTTTTCTCAATTTCTTCCATGGCTCACCCCTTTCTTATCTTTTCTTTGGTTTTAATTATAACCGTTATTAAAACAGGTGTCAAGCACAAAATTGCTCGGCAAAACCCGTTCGGAATTTTTGATGGTGATAAAATTACGAGTGAGTCGTTATTCACATTATATGAAGTAAGGGAATGAAAAATTTCTTATGAAAAAAATAATTAAAAATCTTTCGGAGATAGGACAATTACAACTTCGCCTTTTAATTGCGAATCTCCAAGTTTTTCCAAAAGTTCCTCAGCAGTTCCTCTCAAAACCTCTTCGTGAATTTTGGTTATTTCCCTTGCTATTGCAACCTTTCTTTCTTTTCCCATTGCCTCGATAACATTTTCAAGAAAAGTTTTTACCCTAAACGGGGATTCATAGAAAATAACGGGCCCGGGAAAATCCTCGAAACTCTTTATAATCTTCACCCTTTTTCCCTTTTTGCGTGGCAAAAATCCGTAAAAGGCAAAATGAGCGGGAGGAAACCCGGATAAAAGAAGAGCCGTGACAAAAGCGGTAGGCCCGGGCAAAACCTCAATGTGAATTCCCAAATCGATTGCACTCTTTATAAGTTTATACCCAGGATCCGAAATCCCGGGAGTTCCGGCATCCGTAACAAGAGCGACATTTTTGCCGTTTTTCAACTCCCTCAAAAGAAATTCCGATTTTCCTTCCGGTGAATAGCTGTGAAAACTGACAAGTTTAGTTTTGATTGAATATTTGTTAAACAAAATACGGGTTTTCCTCGTATCTTCCGCAGCCACAATATCTGCGTTTCTAAGAACAAGAATAACCCGTATTGTGATATCTTTAAGGTTCCCTATCGGCGTAGGACACACGTAAAGTGCCATTTTAGGCCTGTTGTTCTTCGGTTGTTGTCACTTCAATTTCGTCATTAACCTTAATATCATTAAAGTTCTTTAAGCCAACACCACACTCATAACCTTTCAGAACTTCTTTAACATCCTGTTTGAACCTCTTTAACGACGCTATCTCGGTTGAATAAACCACCACATTGTTTCTGAGCACTTTCGCTTTGTATCCCCTCACTATTTTGCCCTCTGTCACAAGGCAACCTGCAACTGTTCCCACACCGGAAACTTTAAACACTTTTTTAACAAGCGCTCTACCGACAACAATTTCTTTTTTCTCCGCAACAACCATTCCCTTGAGAAGTGCTTCAAGTGCATCGGTTAATTCGAAAATAATATCATATGTTTTTATCGTTACTCCCCTTGCTTTGGCTTCTTTTTTTGCCTCGGTCGTGGGCCTTACACCGAACCCGAGAATAATTGCACCGGACGCATCGGCAAGCAAAATATCACTCTTTACAATACCTCCAATTCCTTCGTGTATGATTTCCACCGGTATGGGAGACTTTATTTCTTTTATCGCATGCTTTACAGCTTCAAGAGAGCCCTGCGTTCCGGTTTTAAGGATGAGCAGGAGTTTTTTCATTTCTTTTTCCTGCATTTCTCTAAACAAATCTTCAATCGTTTTCGGTCCGGATCGTTCTTTCATTTTTTGGAGGCGTTTTTCCTCTTCGATCCTCTTCATTTCCTCCTTCGCTTCGGACGCATTTTTAAACGCATAGAAAATTTCACCCGCTTTCGGTACATCGGGAAGCCCGGCGACCTCCACGGCGGAAACAGCAGGTGCCTCTTTTACTCTTTTACCGGAAGCATCCGTAAGGAATCTTACCTTTCCCACGACATCTCCCGCACGAATATAGTCACCTGCTCTGAGAGTTCCCGTTTGCACTATAACCGTTGCAAGCGGGCCTATGTTTTTATCCATTTTGGATTCAATAACAGTTCCGGAACAGGTTGTTTTGGGATCCGTCTTCAATTCGAGAAGTTCCGCCTGAAGATTAATCATTTCAAGTAAATCTTCCACACCTTGCCCCGTTTTTGCAGAAACCGGCACGTAAATTGTAGAGCCTCCCCACTCTTCGGGTAAAAGGCCTCTGTCGGCAAGTTGCTGTTTGACCCTTTCCGGGTCTGCATTGGGCCGGTCTATTTTGTTTATTGCAACGATTATCGGAACGTTCGCTGCACGTGCATGATCTATCGACTCGATTGTCTGTTCCTTAACTCCCTCGTCTGCCGCAACAACCAGAATAACAATATCCGTAACAATGGAACCTCTCAGCCTCATTTCGGTAAATGCTTCGTGCCCCGGAGTATCTATGAATATTATTTTCTTACCGTTATACTCCACAATGGAAGCACCGATTGCCTGAGTAATTCTTCCCTTTTCCCTCTCGGCAACGGAAGTTCTTCGTATTGTATCAAGCAGAGTTGTTTTACCGTGGTCAACATGCCCCATTACCGTAACAACAGGAGCACGCGGGACAAATCTTTTAATGAATTCTTCGTTCTTAAATTCCGGAACATCCAATCCCATTTCCGCAGCAAGATAATGAACTTCGACTTTTGAAAGCTTACGGTTCGGTTTATATGGAAGCCCTAATTTCATAATAGTTTCCCTTACGGCTCGTTCTGATACGTTAAACCTTTTCGCAAATTCCTCTATGGAGATATTGCCTTGAATTCTTTGGCTTTTCTTTTCGTTCTCCTCCTGGGTTTTACGCATATCTTTGACGTATTCTTCGACAAGGTTCGCAGTCTCGGAATCAAGCATCGAAAGATTACCCTTGTCTTTGATTCCCAACTCCTCCAAGATGGAAACCATCTTCGGAGATTTCAAGCCGAGTTTCTTTGCAAGTTGGTAAACTCGTATTTTGTTCTTACTCATTACTATCACCTTCCTCTTTTAACTCAATTAGGTGTATATTGTATCCCGTAAGTTTTGATGCAAGGGAAACATTTACTCCTCCGCTACCCAAAGCAGTGGGGTAGTTTTTCTTACTCACATACACATTTGCCTCGTTAGTTCCTTTGACTAACTCAACTCTTTCGATTTTTGCCGGGCTCATCGCATTCTCTATGTAAATTTCGGGATCGCTATTGTATCTGATAACGTCTATCCTCTCATGGTTTAACGCTCTTGAAACAGCATTTATTCTCGAACCTTTGGCACCTATGCAGGCCCCTACGGGATCAACACGTAAATCTTTGGTTGCAACAGCCACTTTGGATCGTAACCCGGGAGAACGAACAACACCTTTTATTTCAACAATGCCCTGCTGTATCTCCGGCACTTCCATACTTAAAAGGGCAACCAAAAACTCCGGGCAAGCTCTGGAAAGTATTACGACGGGCCCTCTATCGGATTTTTTAACTTCCTTTATATATGCTTTTATAAGTTTTCCTCTCCGTAACGGTTCGCCAGGGATTGCTTCCTCCTGAGGAATAATCCCTTCTATGTTGTAAGGGTCAATATTAACTCCAACATCCCCCCTACCTCTTCTTCGCGTTACTTTACCGGTAATAACATCTCCCACTTTACCCGAAAATTCCTGGAAAGCAATTTCTCGCTTCTTTTCCAATATTCTTTGCTGGAAAACTTGTTTTGCCACCCTTATTGCGGTAGAAGATAAATCCTTTATCGGCACCTCTATCAGAATCTTTTCTCCGACAATAGGGTTTTCAGTGAAATTTTTCGCTTCCTCCACGCTAATTTCCAAGGTAGGGTTTTTCACCTGCTCAACTATTTTCTTTTCTGCATAGAGTTTCACTTCTCCTTTGGACATATTTACCTTTACAATAGAATTATGTTCACCAAAAGTTTTTCTGTAAGCGGTTTCCAACGTCGCTTTTATAACTTCCACAACATATTCTTTGGGAATGCCTTCTTCCCTCTCCATATTTCTTATTACATCGATATCAATCATTTTTTACCGCCTCCCTTTTCGAATAATTTGTCCCACAACCTGACAGAGGCAATCCTTTTGAGGCTTATTCTGTCAGTTCCCTTCTCATTTTTTACGAACAAGAATTCACCGTCCGTCCCGTCTAAAATCCCGGTTTCGGTAATCATCTTTTCATCTTCCAATACGGATATTTTCACTAATTTGCCTTTAAAAATGGTCAGTTCTTTTTCGGATTTCAAAATACGATCCATTCCGGGAGAGGAAAGACTGATTGAGTAAATACCTTCCAATCCGGCTTCGGCAAGTTTTACTTGTATTTCACGTGTAACGGCTTCCAACTCGCCTATGTTAACATCGTGAGACGGCGAATAAAGCACCGCTTCAATGTTATCTTTCTTTATGCCAATTTCCACAACCAAAAGGCCGTATTTGTTAGCGCTTTTTTTAACTATTTCCTTTATCTTTTCCATAATTTCTCTCCATTAAAACAAAAAGTGGGCAAACTTCATTCCCACTTCTGCAAATTAACTTTTTCTATATTGTAAATGAAAAAGCAAATTTTGCAAATCATAATTTAGGTGTGGAACTTTTCCCGTTCCTTTTTATCTAAGTAGAAAAATAGAGGAGGTAACAATATGAAAAATTTTATGAAATCGAAATTTGGTAAGATCTCGGCAATTTTAGTCTTGGTTGCAATTATTTTTTCGGGCATTTATGCCACAAAAAACATACGAAAAGTTTCGTTCCAAGGGGCGTCTTCCCGCAAGATAGGAAGCGGATATCAGATTAGTGATAAAAATGCAGTGAAGTTCAATCCGGTTGTTCAAGACAAAGGAAACGAACTTTCGAATGAGACGTTTCAGCCGAATGCGGAAAAAGTTATTCGACGTGCGGAAATTTCGATAAAAATTGAAAAGGAAAGTTTTATGTCGGTGTTTGACAAAATAAATTCTTCGGCAAAGTTATTCGCAGGTTACATAAAAGATGCAAATTACTCGGAAAACAAAAACGGAACAACCGGATACATAACAGTATTGGTTCCTTCCGATAAACTGAACGAATTCGTACAATACCTTAAAACAATTGGCAAAACAGAAAGTTTTAGGTTGAGCAGCGAAGACAAAAGCGGGGAATATTTCGATCTCGAAGGAAGGCTTAAAATTTTGAAATCTCAGAGAGACCTTCTTATTTCATGGCTTGGCAAAGCAAAATCAGTAAATGATATGCTGAATATTCGAAGAAATTTGGAAGATGTGGAAGAAGAGATAGAACAAATCGAAGGAAGAATAAAATACATCGATTTTCACACAAAATACTCCGAAGTTTACATTATATTAAATAAAAATTCTTCACCCGGGACAAATTCTCCGATAATCGGTCTCTTGAAAGAATCGGCAAACAGAATCCTGAAATCTCTTTTATACTCGCTTGTGTGGCTGGTTATAATATTAATGTGGATCATACCGTACGGACTAATTGCATATCTTGCATACGTGATTTTCCGAAAGAAAATAAAAAATGCATAATGGAACTTTTTGGCAAAATTCTTATCTAAACAAAAAACATAGGAGGTGTTTAGTATGAAAAAAGGATTATGGATTGGAATCGTCGTATTGATTGTGGCAATTGGTTTTGCGGCATTTGGGGTAAAAGCGGTTCCGCAAAAAAGCGGTGCCGTTGCATCGGCGGA
>JAGHAO010000193.1 GCA_021161495.1 Caldisericaceae bacterium
GGAAGACTGAAGCAGATTCTGAAAAAAACAGACAAAAATAAAATTGAAGATATCGAGGAATTCCTCATAGAAAACAATTTCGGAGTGGAATTTACGGAAAATTTCCTCGACGAAGTCAGAGAGAAAAGAATAAAAGACATAGAAAACCATTTGAAGGAGAAAATCCGTGCGATCTTGTCCGAAAAAGACAGTTCCCTCAATTTGCAAAACAAGCCGTCCGTGTTCCTTTTTGTCGGGACAAACGGCTCGGGAAAAACAACGAGCATAGCGAAAATCGCCAACATACTGAAAAAGCAAGGGAAAAGTGTGATGCTTGTCGCAGGAGACACGTTCCGTGCGGCGGCGTCCGAGCAACTTGCAAAGTGGGCGGAAAAACTCCGCATCCCGATAGTGAAGCAGGGGGAAGGAAGCGACCCTGCCGCGGTTGTTTACGACGGGCTTGAAAGCGCTTTCAGCAAAAAAATCGATGTGGTGCTTGTTGACAGCGCCGGCAGAGTGGAAACGAAAAAGAACCTGATGAACGAACTTTCCAAAATAGAACGCGTGATAGAAAAGCGCATAGGAAGAAAGCCCGACGAAGTTTTGCTCGTCCTCGACGCATACACGGGCCAAAACGGGCTTGCCCAGATTGAAACTTTTTCTCAGGCAGTCCGCATCACGGGAATAGTGCTCACGAAAGTTGACGGAAGTTCCGCAGGGGGGATTGTCGTTCCGATTGTTGAAAAATACGGGATCCCGATAAAATTTTTGGGAACGGGTGAAAGTGTTGAAGATATGGAATTCTTTGACGCAAACAGATATCTTGATATACTTATGTAAAGTGCAATCTATTTCTGATTAAGGAGGTATCGAAGTTGACACCGAAAGAGAGAAAAACGATCAAGAAATTAAGAATAAAGGGACTGATGGAAGTTTATCCGGGGCTTCTTACGGATAAGGAAAAGGCGATTCTCAAAATGTATATAAAGCCCGGGGTTACGGGTTCCGCAGTCGCAAGGAAATTTAACGTTTCCAGGCAGGCAGTTCACGACCATATAAAGCGCGCACTTACGAGAATGGAATCGTGCGAAGCAAGTGTAAAGTTTTTGAAAAAGCGTGCCAAACGTGAAAAGCAGATAGAAGTCATAGAAAGCATCGTTGAGAAGATAGAAAAAGAATACCCCGCCCTGAAAGAGGAAACGGAGCAGATCAAAAAGAGTATAAAAATCTTAAGAAAGAACAATTAAAGAGGTGATGGCATATATTTGACAGTTTAAAAAGCAACCTGCAAAAAGCGTTCAAATTTTTCAGAAGCAAAGGCAGGCTCACGGAAAAAGACATAAAGGAAGGGCTCAGGGAAATCCGCGTTGCCCTCCTCGAAGCGGACGTAAACTATAAAATTGTTAAAGAAGTCATAAAAAGGGTGGAGGAAGAGGCACGCACCGAGAAGGTAATTGAAAGCCTCACCCCTGCGGAGCAGATCATTACGATTCTTTACAGGGAACTTGTTTCCATTCTCGGAGAGGCAAGCCCGCTCAACATAAGCGGAAAGCCGAGCCTCATAATGCTCGTAGGCTTGCAGGGAAACGGAAAAACGACAACCGCCGCAAAACTCGCCTATTTTTTGAAAAACAAAGGCAAAAAAGCACTTCTCATTCCGTTCGATTTCAAACGCCCCGCGGCAAGGGAACAACTCCTTTCGCTTGCAAAAGCAAACGCGCTTTATGCGTTCGAAGAACCGCTCACAAGCCCGGAAGATACGCTGAAACGCGCACTTTCCCATATGGAGCAGAACGGCTTTGACATCGGAATAATCGACACTGCGGGAAGGAAGGAAATCGATCCGGAAATGATGGAAGAGTTGAAAACGGTGAACGAGAAGTTCCGTCCCGGCGAAATCCTGTTCGTCTCGGACAGCACGATAGGGCAGGGCGCTTTGAAAGTTGCAAAAGGTTTTGACGAAGCGGTTCCCTTAACGGGCGGAATTTTCACGAAATTCGACAGCAGTGCGAAAGGCGGAAGTATCATTTCGTTCAGATACGTAACGGGCAAGCCGATTAAGTTTATAGGAACGGGCGAAAAAATCGAAGATTTGGAAGAGTTCCACCCCGACAGGATAATTTCCAGGATTGTCGGAAGGGGTGACATTGCCTCGCTTGCAGAGAAAGCGGCAAATGCGATTTCCGAAGAAGAAAGCAAAGAACTCCTCCAAAAAATACAAACGGACAGTTTCGACTTGAACGACTTCAAAAGGGAATTGGAAGGCATTAAAAAAATGGGCGGTTTTTCCGCAATACTTTCTTCGCTGCCTATGATTCCGGGGATGAACCTTTCCGCATTTGACGACGAAGAGATGCTCAAAAAAACGGAAGCGATTATAAACGGAATGACAAAAGAGGAGCGGGCAAACCCCGATATAATCGACGGTTCCCGCAAAAGGAGAATTGCAAAAGGCTCAGGCGTCACAAAGCACGACGTAAATGTCCTTCTGAAAAATTTCAAGACGTTCCGCAAAATGATGAAAGGAATGAAAAACTTCAAAAACATCGACAAACTTTTGAAAATGAGGTGATAGGAAAAAGTGTGAGGGGCGAATGTGAGTTCGGAAGAAAAGAAAGAGATAATTAAACAATTAAAAGAATTTTTCTCGAAAAGGCCGGAATTTATTAACCGGGTTTCACAATACGGAAGCAATTCCATACTGTTCGTTTCGTCTGTTACCGCATCAATGGGTTTGGCAGGTATCAATTTGGCATTTCTCTCTCCTCATATTGCAAACGTCATCGAAGGGGTTATCGCAAATTTCATCACCGAAAAGAAAATTTCCTCCAAAAATAAAATAACGGATAAGCAGTTTGAAGAATTA
>JAGHAO010000018.1 GCA_021161495.1 Caldisericaceae bacterium
CTCAATCGCTTCGGTGAACAAATTCCAGAACCTGTTTATGAACCTATGCACTCCGTTTATTCCTTCCGTGCTCCAAGCGGCGTCGGAGTCAAACGGGCCTATGAACAGTATGTATGCGCGGAGTGTGTCCGTTCCGTACTGCTTGATCACGTCGTCGGGATTGATTACGTTCCCTCGCGATTTGCTCATTTTCTGGTGGTCGGCTCCCAAAATCATTCCCTGGTTGAGCAGTTTTTTGAACGGCTCTTTGAAACCTATGAGTCCTGCATCGTACATCACTTTCGTGTAGAATCTCGAATAGAGGAGGTGCATTACCGCGTGCTCCGCACCGCCTATGTAAAGGTCGACGGGAAGCCAGTAATCCAATTTCTTTCTGTCAAACGGCGCTTTGTCGTTATGGGGATCCGCATATCTCATATAATACCACGAAGAACAAGCGAACCCGTCCTGCGTGTCCGTTTCCCTCTTTGCAGGCTTTCCGCATATCGGGCATTCCGTATTCACGAAATCCGGGTCGTTTGCAAGAGGGGATTCCCCCGTTTCTCTCGGAGAGAAATCCACTTCCTCGGGAAGGAGAACGGGCAAGTCTTCTTCCGGTACAGGCACTGCCCCGTGCACCGGGCAGTGGACGATCGGAATCGGTGCTCCCCAATACCTCTGCCTCGAAATAATCCAGTCCCTTATGTGGTATCTCACAACCCCCCTGCCGATACCTTTCTCTTCGATGTATTCAACGAGTTTTTTGCGCGCTTCCGCACTCTTCAGCCCGCTGAACTTTCCGGAATTTATCAAAATACCGTCTTCCGTATAAGCCTCGGTGAGTTCCGTTTCTTTTCCGTCCGGGCTTATCACCTGCTTAATCGGTATGTTATGCTTTTTTGCGAACGTGAAGTCTCTCGAGTCGTGCGCAGGCACACCCATAACGGCACCCGTCCCGTAAGAGTATATTACGTAATCCCCCACGTAAACGGGAACTTTTTCCCCGGTAAGCGGGTTGATTGCATAACTTCCGGTGAACACACCCGTTTTTTCCTTTTCGGTGGAGAGCCTGTCGATATCGCGTTTTCTTTTTGCTTCTTCCACGTATTTTTCGACTTTTTCCTTGTTTTCATTCGTTGTAAGTTCCTCTACAAGCGGATGTTCCGGCGCAAGCACGAGGAATGTTACTCCGAAAATCGTGTCTATTCTTGTTGTAAACACCGGGACTTTGTGTTCTTTCCCTTTCGTGTCGATCGCAACGAAGTCGATTTCCGCACCTTTGCTCTTCCCGATCCAGTTCCTCTGCATCGACTTTATGCGTTCCGGCCAGTCGATTTCGTTGAGGTCTTCAAGAAGCCTGTCCGCATACGCCGTGATTCTGAAGAACCATTCCCTTAATTCTTTTTTCACGACAGGTGTTCCGCACCTCCAGCATTTTCCGTCGATTACCTGCTCGTTCGCAAGAATCGTTTTGCAGTGCGGACACCACCATTCGCTACTCACGCCTTCGTATGCAAGCCCCCTCTTGAACAGGAGTTCGAAAAACCACTCCGTCCATTTGTAATATTCCGGATCCGAGGTGTTGATTTCTCTCGACCAGTCGTAAGAAAGCCCCAGCGCTTTGAGTTGCCTTCTGAACGTGTTGATGTTTCTTTCCGTGCTTACCTTCGGAGGGATTCCTTTTTCGATGGCGTAATTTTCCGCAGGCAAACCGAACGCATCGTATCCTATCGGATGAAGCACGTTGAAGCCCTTCATTCTCTTGTATCTTGCGATTACGTCCGCAGGAATGTAATTTCTGCAATGCCCCACATGCAAACCGGAACCCGACGGATACGGGAACATAACTAAAATATAGAATTTGGGTTTGTCCGAGAAGTCCTCGGCTTTGTAAAAATTATGCTCTTCCCAATATTTTTGCCATTTATCCTGAATCTTCAAAAAGTCGTATTTTTTCATATCGAGCCCCTTAAATAAAAATTTGGTGGAGCTAAGGGGATTCGAACCCCTGACCTCCTCCACGCCAAGGAGGCGCTCTCCCAACTGAGCTATAGCCCCACTCTTCACAATATACAGTTTTCGGAAAAGTTGTCAAGTGGGTGAGATGCTGTTTCTACTCCAGCGAACCGTCCGGCATAAGGTTTGCAGGCGGCATTTTTCCGCTGTCTTTGATTTTTTCCTCGCACAACTTTCGAAATCGCCTTTGCAGTATTTTTTGACAACCTCTTCCCTTTCCTTTTCCGAAAGAGTCGGAAGCAAAGGGCATTTTTCATACATCGGGCAAACTTTTTCCATTTTTAACCTCCTTGCATTTCTATTTATGATACGACGAACTCAAATTTACGGCAAATGTAATAGATACTCTATTACGGGAAAGATACAAAAAAGGAAACAGATCGCCTGCACCTCCGTTTTCTTTCTCTCCCAACAGTAGATAATTGTTTCGATTATGTTTTTGTGGTAAAATCACGCCGTTATGAAAATAGACGAGCGGATTTTGAAATTAGGCGAGCGGGTTGAAAACTCGCTTGAAAACGAGTTTCGCAAAATTGACCGCATTAGGGAGAAGAACTTCCTCAAAGTCCTTAATGCGTTTCAAAAGGCGAACATAAGCGACTTTCATTTCAGGGACACATCCGGATACGGGCTTTTCGACCCGGGACGCGACAAACTTGAAGAGGTTTATAAAAATATTTTTCACACGGAATCCGCACTTGTGCGCCCTCAAATTATCTCCGGAACGCATGCGATTGCAATCTCACTTTTCGGATTGCTCCGCCCCGGGCAAACGCTTTTATATTTGAGCGGAGAGCCATATGAAACGGGCGAAGCGATCATAGGGATAAGAAAGGCAACGGGCTCGCTTGCAGAATACGGAATTAAATTCAACGTAACGAACCTCTCCGAAAAAATCGAGGAAGAGAAAATAAAAAAAGCGTCTGTCGGCGTCATTCAGCGCTCCGGCGGTTATTCTTACAGAAAAGCACTTACCGTTTCCGAGATAGAGGAAATGATTAAAAAGGCAAAAGCAATTAACCCGAATATCACGATTATGGTTGACAACTGTTACGGGGAATTTGTCGAGGAAAGAGAACCTACCGATGCGGGCGCAGACGTTGTGGTGGGATCCCTCATTAAAAATATGGGGGGCGCAATCACTCCGACGGGCGGATACATCGCAGGCAAGGAATCTGCAATCGAAAAAATAGAAGCGATGCTCACCGCTCCGGGAACAGGCAGAGAGATAGGCCCGATGCTAAACCTCACGCGCCTTTTCCTTCAAGGTGTTTTCTTTGCACCGCTTGTTGTTTCAAACGCATTAAAAGGCGCCGTTTTTGCGGCAAAACTTTTCTCGGAATTAGGATACAAAGTGAAACCCGCTTACAATGAAAAACGGGGAGATATCGTTCAGGCAATCGAATTGGGCTCGCCGGAAAAACTTGTGGAATTCGCACAATCCGTTCAGAACGTATCTCCGATTGATTGGGACGCGGAAATTACCCCTTCCCCTCTTGCGGGATACGGAAACGAAATCCTTATGGCGGCGGGCACATTTGTTCAGGGATCTTCTATTGAACTTTCCGCCGACGCGCCAATGAAACCGCCGTATGTCATATACCTTCAAGGCGGGGTTTATTACGAGCATTCAAAACTTGCCTCTATGTATGCGGCAAGCAGGATTGGTACGCCTAAGAGGGATTGAACCCCTATCCATACCTCCCGTTTCTGCAATCAAGTTTAATCACATAAACAACAGAATGTATTAAGTAAAACAATTTATTATTATATTTATCATCAGGGCGTATCCGAACAATTTTTATATCAAGGCGCAAACTTTTTGCATACGTTTTATATGTAGAATACAAAAAAAAGAAAGGAGACAAGAAATGGAAGAAAAAGTAATCGGAGTTATTCCGAACACCTCATTAAAAACCGGTTTTTTAAGAAGCAAAAGATATACATTGGTAATCACTGACAAAAGGCTTATAGGCGCACTGATAACGAAGGAACTTATGAAGAAAGAGGCGCAAAAGAGAAGAGAGCAAGCAAAAAAGGAAGGAAGAGGGCGGTTTAAGCAATTTTTGGCGGGAGCGATCACCGGATTTGTATTTGCAAACAGATACCTTGAAATGGATCCGGACGAAATAGAAAAAGAAAACCCGGCAAATTTTTCAATCTACCCCGCAGACGTA
>JAGHAO010000091.1 GCA_021161495.1 Caldisericaceae bacterium
ATGCTTTTTTCTTCCATTTCGCACCTCCGACACATTATACTCCGTTCCCGTTTTTAACGAAACGTCGCCACAATAAAATAACGTTGATATTTTCTCGGGAGCAGTGCCCGAAAGCAAATTTCGTTTTCAAGTTTTACGAAACTGCCTATGGAGATTGCCGAAATCCTTTTTCGGTAATGCGGCAAACAGTGATTCGCAGTTTTACGACATCGAAAGCAAAAAGTGAATTCAATCTATGCTTCCTGCTGTTCGGGTAATTTTGTATCCTTTTACGAAAATCGATATGAAATTCCGGAGGGATAAGTTTCAGGCAACGCCAAACAGAATGGCGATGCTTTTTCCGAGGCTCATTGCGGAAAACTTTGACTGTAAGTTGAGCAAGGCTGCCTCTAAAGCAATTACTCTTAACCATATGCTTCTTTAAAAATATTCGAAGGCGAGGGATTAATCCCCGTCTTTTTACCATTCACCGAAACAAGGATTCACATAATCATTGTATTTAACATAAAAAAATGGAATTGTCCGGTATAAATACACACTCCGATGACTTTTGCAAGATAAATGCATAAATGCCTGTATATGCAAAATTTTATTCGGGGGTATATTTGCACCAAAATCATCGATTTTTGCTCGTAAAATGCAAATAAATGCTATGTTTTTTGTTAGTATTTATCAAGGTTTCTTAAGTGTAGCACGAAAGAATACGGGTTTGTCGAATTATGAGTTTGAATGTGATAATTGAAGAAATCCCTCTATTTAAGCCAAAACGCTTTTCCCGATTTCCCTAAGGCAAAAGCCAAATTTCAAAAAACGCCTCTCAAATCGCATAACTTCGTAGAACAACAGTATTTGTCACACTTCTTTACCTAAAATGTCCGCTTAGTACCAGGTACCAAGAGGACATTTTTGTCTCGTCACCCTGAGGTGTATTTACTCAGGGTCTGAACGTCGAGGGAACACATTTCCCTCGAAACTTCTATTAAAAAACAAAAAAGACTCTGAAACGAGACTCAGGGTGATACATGCCAAGGAAAAGAGTGCGAAATGACGAGATCCGATAATAAAGAAATTTTTCGGGCGTTATTTGTTTGTATATGAGAAAAAATTTTTAAAAACGTTTAAAAAACTTTCGTCAACCCCGGTATTCGTGCAGGAAACAAGAGCATGTGGTAAAGAAACCACAAAATAAGGAAGATGCTATCTTGCTCAAGGATATTCCGAAAAAGCAAACGTATCTATTAAGAATAAAGTTTATGCCAAGGAAACAAAAAATGGTGGAGGTGGCGGGAGTTGAACCCGCGTCCGGATAAACACTACATACCGCCAAGCTACAGGCTTAGTCGCTCTTTGTTTTCTCCTCTTCTCCCGGAGCGACACAGAGCGAAGAGGATAGCCCGATTTTTATACGTTTGCGACTCGGCTCGGACAAACCTTGCCGCAAACGACCCGCAGTCCGACGTTTCGGGCGCCTTGCGGGCGGAGACTTTCCCGAAACGTTAGCTGACTTAAGCAGCTAAAGCAAAATTATTTTCGGCGTTTATTTTTTCGGCGGATTTTTAAAGAGGCCAACCGCCATCCTCTGCCTGCGTCGGTATGCTTTGTTTATCCGTCGAACCCCAGCACCCCCGTTGGCGCTAATATTATAACATAAAATTGAATTTTTGCATATATTTCCTATTTTTCTTTTTCGAATGTGATTACGCAGAACCCCTCTTCTTTGTTTAGCAGTTTTCCGTTAACCGGAGATACTTTTATTTTACTTCGGGAAAACTCGTTCACAAAACCCTCGATAATTCCGGGGAAGGGACAAATCGTTCCCTCGAGTTCCGCACTTCCCACGCCTTTCGGGCAGTATCTGCATTTGTCGGTGCGTATTTTTACGGTAAGTTTGCCGTCAGTTTCGAAAGTGGCAAAATCCTTTCCGGAAATATTCAGTTTATCGTTCAGGAAAATAGCGATCTCGGGAAGAGTTCTCTCAGTTTCTTCGGGATAACACGCTTTGAAGTACTTTGCCATATATCCGCCGCTTGTTTTCCCCGCAAAGTTCATCACCATTTGATTCAGTATGCCGAATTCGTTCAGCCCCGCCATAAACGAGGCAAAAAATACCGTTTCGGGATCCAGCTTTCTGCTTTCAATCATTTCCTTCCGTTTGATTTCTTCCATAACGCACCTCCCGCCTTCGATTATAGTTCTTTTTCATAAAAGTCAAATAACATTGTATATTTATTTGTTTTTAAAGTTTTTGTTATATACTGTGAAACGTGCATGCAAAACAGATTCAAGGAGGCGAAATGATTTTAATAGAAAACGGAACGATTTACACCGTAACAAAAGGCGTTATCAAAAACGGCTCGATTCTCATAGGGGATGACGGCAGGATCAAAAAAGTTTCATCCGGGAAAATCAAGACGAGAGCGAGAAAAATCGACGCAAAAGGGAAATTGGTTTTCCCCGGGTTCATCGACGCGCATACCCATCTCGGTATGTTTCCCCTTGAAATAGGAGAGGCGGACGGGAATGAAATGACAAATCCTTCCACTCCGGCGATGAGGGCAATCGACGCGATTTATCCTCGGGATTCCGCATTCAAAGACGCGCTTTCCGCAGGTATCGTGCTTGTATTTACAGGTCCAGGCTCGGGAAACGTTGTAGGAGGCCAGAGTGTTGTTGTGAAAACATATAAAGACACGGTCGAGGAAATGCTCGTAAAAAATCCCGCAGGCGTTAAATGCGCGTTCGGAGAAAACCCGAAGCGTGTTTACTCGACGCAAAAAAGGCTTCCCTCAACAAGAATGGGAGTCGCAAAAGTTTTCAGGGAAACGCTCACAAAAGCGAAAGAATACGCAGAAAAGAAAAAAGGTAAAAAGAAACCGCCTTTCAACTTGGATATGGAAGCACTCGTCCCCGTGTTCGAGCATAAAATCCCTCTCAGAATTCACTCGCACCGGGCAGACGACATTTTAACCGCAGTGAGGATAGCAAAAGAAGAGTTCGGGCTTGACGTTGTCATAGAACACGGAACGGACAGCGCACGCATAAGAGACATCCTCGCAAAGAAAAATGTGCCTGTAATTTCAGGGCCTCTTCTCGACGTGTCCCCCAAAATAGAAACGAAAGATTCTTCCTTTGAAACCCCGGGGCTCCTCGCAAAGGCGGGGGTTTTAACGGCACTTATGACAGACCATCCTGTAATGCCGATTCAATACCTTCCGATAGAGGCGGGGCTTGTCGCATATCAAGGGGGCGCCGGAGAAGAAGAAACGCTGAAAATGATCACGATAAATCCGGCGAAAATAATGAATATGGATAAAGATTACGGAAGCATAGAAGAAGGAAAAGTTGCAAACATTTCGATCTGGGACGGGCATCCGTTCTCCACCGTTGCAAAATGCGAAACCGTAATTGCCGAAGGCAAAGTCGTATTTGAGAGGTGAAAAAATGAAAAAAATAAAAGCGAAGAAATTGTTTGACGGCAAGAAAATCATTGAAAACGCGGTAATTTTATTCGACGAAAAAGAAATCAAATACGTGGGAAAAGATGACAAAGAAAAAGTAAAAGAAGTGTTCGAAGCGGAATTTGCAACTCCGGGCTTTATCGACCTTTCCTCGGGAATCGGATTAAAAGAAGAATCGCTCCCTCAAACGGAAGGAGACGACTTTAACGAGGAAACAAACCCGAAAACCCCTGAACTCCTTGCGATCGACGGAATCAACCCGCTTGACGAAGCATTTCCAAAGGCGTTGAGAGGCGGTATTACGGAAACACTTGTTCTGCCCGGGCTTTCAAACCCGATCGGAGGGCAGGGGGCATTCATACGCACTGCGGGAAAAACGGTCGAGGAGATGCTTATAAAATCTCCGTGCGGAATGAGATTTTCCCTGAACGGAAGGCCGAAAACGGTTTACGGGCAGCAGAAGAAAATGCCTCTTACGCGAATGGGAAGCGCATACATTATTCGAAACACACTTTACGAAGCAAAGGAATACGGAGGCAAAAAGAAAAAAGAGCGAAAATTCTCCCTTGAAAAGGAATCGCTCCTAAAAGTTCTCAAAGGTGAGGAAAAGGCGTTCTTTGCCGCATTCAGGGCGGACGACATAGCAACAAGCATAAGAATTGGCAAAGAATTCGGTTTGAAAACAGTGATCACATTCGGAG
>JAGHAO010000003.1 GCA_021161495.1 Caldisericaceae bacterium
GCTCTTCATGGAAAATTCGGCGAAGACGGGACTGTTCAGGGAATGCTCGAACTTACGGGAGTCCCCTATACCGGATCCGGGGTGCTTGCAAGTGCCGTATGTATGGATAAACTTACAACAAAAAGATTATTCGATGCGTTGAAGATTAAAACTCCGCGTTATATTTTTGTAAGAAACGGGGAAACGGTTCGATTTGAAGAAGTGCTGGAAGATTTGAAAACGCAAAAGGTTGTAATAAAACCTGTCGATCAAGGCTCTACAATAGGTATAACGATTACAGAGAAAAAAGAGGAATTCAATAAAGGGTTAGAAGGAGCGTTTGATTTATCGGAAACCGTAATTATAGAAGAATTTATAAAAGGAAAAGAAATCACCGTTTCTATAATAGGAAACGGGAAAGAAATCGAGGTTTTGCCTGTTATAGAAATAATCCCTGCCCACGAATACTATGATTTCGAATCAAAATATACCCCCGGAATGTCAAAACATTTAATGCCGCCCGATATAAGTGAAAATTCTTATAAGGAAGCGGAATCAGTTTCTTTGAAAATTTATAAGGAATTCGGGATTAGGGATTTCGGAAGAATTGATTTGATTGTCGGTGAAAATGAAGAGATTTACGCACTTGAAGTGAATACGATACCGGGGTTTACCGAAACAAGTTTATTACCCGATGCTGCCAAAAAAGCGGGTATTCCGTTTGAAAAACTTGTAGAAAAGATAGTCGGATTTGCTTTGTCCAGAAAAAGATGAAAAAGTTTTTTTGGGCGATTACAATAATTACTTTGCTTTTCTTTCTGTTCATATTCCCCCTCTTTTTTTTACCGCCTACAAGGATTACCTTAAAAAGCGATGTCCCTATTTCCATAGACGATGTTCTTTGCAAGAAAGGTATGTTTTATAAACTCTATTCACCCAAGAAGCCTGTTAAGATCGAGAGAAATTTTTGGAAAGCGAGGGTTATGTATGAAGAGCCCGTGATTGGAAATATTCGGTTTTCTAACGGGCAATTTGCAATTACGCTTAAAGGTCATATAATTAAGTTAATAAACAACAATAAAGGAGAGGATGTGTCGGCGGATATGGATAGTAATGAATGGAGTGAGGATTTTAGCAAGTTGTTTTATGAATTAAAAGATTATAATATGTTAGATGATATTAAAAAATTTTGCCTTTACAAAAATTCTCCCGCCTTTTATGATAAAAACGGAATTCTTGTTATAATGGGGTATGAAAGTTATAATGATAAGATATTGGAATATAAAAAAACTTTGTCCTTGTATGATGAAAAGAGAGATTCTATTGAAAGAATCAACTTGCGGTACGAAAATGAAGCCGTTCTTACCTGGAGGAAACAATGAACGAAAAAATTGTTGCCGCTCTTGATTTGGGTAGCAGTACTACGAAATTTCTTATTGCGGAGATTTCGGATGGTGAACCTCTCATTATAGGTGTAGGTGAGGCACATAGTAAAGGAATAAATAAAGGAATAATAGTGGATCTTGACAAAGCTACCGGATCCATTATGGAGGCAAAGCAACAAGCCGAGAATATGAGCGGAAAAAAGGTTTCTTCCGTTGCTGTCACTGTGAGCGGTACTCATATTCACTCGGTTAATAATAAAGGTACCGTGATTATTTCACGCGAAGGCCGCGAGATAACAAGTGACGACGTGAGGCGCGCAGAGGAGTCGGCAAAAGTAATAATGCTTCAACCCAATCAGGAAATTATACATGTGCTTCCGAGGCAGTTCATAATAGACGGGCAGGGTGGCATAAGAAACGCTGTCGGTATGTCGGGGATTAAACTTGAAGAAGAAGTTCATATTGTTACGGGTTCCGCAACTGTTTTGCAGAACATAAGAAAATGCGTGCGAAACGCAGAACTTTCCGTTGATAAATTTGTGCTTCAATCCGTCGCTTCGTCTTTTTCCGCATTAAAGGAAGAAGAGAAAGAATTAGGAGTTACTCTGATAGACATAGGCGGCGGGACTGCCGATATAATTGCTTTTTCGGAAGGAAACATATCCTTTACTGAAGTTTTTCCTATGGCCGGTGAGTATCTGACAAAAGATCTTGCTTCAATTTTAAGAATTTCCATCGTGGAGGCGGAAAGAGTCAAAAAGCAGTACGGTTATGTGGGTATGGATAGCGAAGAGGAAGACTCAGGGGGAGAAATTTCGCTTGCGGGGCTCGGAGGCAGCAGAAATGTCAAAGTTTCCAAAGACCAGATTGCCGCGATTATTCAGGATAGAGTTGACGAAATTTTTGAGAATATACGTTTTGAATTAACAAAATTGGGATATTGGAGTAATATGTCTGCCGGAGTAGTACTGACCGGTGGCACGGCGAATTTGAAAGGGATAGATAAAAGAGCAAGCGAGATACTCGAAGTCCCGGTTCGCGTGGGATACCCGGGTGACGACGGTGGAACCGTGGATATGTTGAAGTCGCCCGAATATTCGGCGGTTACAGGGCTTGTGAAATATATGGCTACTCTTAATTCTTCAAGGCGCGGTGCGGGTGTTAATTTAAAATGGTTTTCCTGGTTAAAAGACATTTTAGGATAGGAGGTTGAATATATGTCTAATCTTGATCCCTGGCAGGCAGGTGCCGTAATAAAAGTTATGGGAGTTGGTGGAGGAGGAAATAACGCAGTTAATCGGATGATCTCCGAAGGAATAGAGGGAGTGGAATTTATTGCGGTAAATACCGATGTTCAGGTTCTTGCTTTGAGCAATGCCGAGAAAAGGGTGCAGATTGGCGCAAGAACAACCGGAGGCCTCGGTGCGGGATCTTTTCCGGAGATAGGAAAGAAGTCTGCCGAAGAAAGTAAGGATGAACTTAAAAAGATTATAGAAGGAGCTGATTTGCTTTTCATTACTGCCGGAATGGGCGGGGGAACCGGTACCGGTGCGTCCCCTATAATTGCTTCTATTGCAAAAGAACTCGGAATTTTGACTGTTGCCGTAGTTACAAAGCCTTTTGGTTTTGAGGGAAGGCATAGGATGAAAGTGGCGGAGAGCGGAATAGAAGAACTCGCGCAGTATGTCGATACAATTATTACAATTTCAAATGATAAACTCCTTGACGTGGTAACCGAAAAGACGCCGATAAATCAAGCATTTAAGCTTGTTGATGATATTTTGTCTTCCGCTGTGAAAAGCATTTCCGATATAATTACCCAGCCCGGATTAATAAACGTCGATTTTGCCGATGTAAGCACGATTTTAAGAGGCGCCGGGAAGGCGTGGCTTGGCGTCGGATGGTCGCAAGGTGAGAGTAAAGACAGGGCGAAAGAGGCGGTAAATCAAGCTCTTTCAAGCCCGCTTCTTGAATTTTCAATTGAGGGTGCAACGAGAATTTTAGTGAATATCACCGGAGGCAACGACCTAACCCTCGACGAGGTTCACGAGGCGATGAACTTAATAGAACAATCTGCTACGGAAGATTCAAACAGAATATTTGGAACCACGATTGACGAATCTATGGATAAGTCGATAAAAATATCCGTTATTGCCGCAGGTTTTACCGAAAAGAGAAAAAGCAAAGAAGACCGTGGTTTGTCAAGAAAGAAAAGAAAGTTTCCCAACCTTGATGAAATAGATACGGGCGATATAGAAATTCCCGCTTATTTAAGGAAAAGAAGCAAAAAGAACAATTAACTTTAAAGACAATGGAAAATTTTTCGGCAAAGCGTTTGTTTGTAAACGTATTGCTTTTGTTGATATCGGTTTTTATGGTGCTTTCCGGTATCAATAGGCTCGTTTCTTTTTTAAAAGCAAGCAGTATTCGCGTTGTTAACGAAAAAGTGACTGATTATCCCGTTTATGAGCAGATGGATGGCGATGTGTTTTTCATTTCGGTTCCCGTTGTTGCTTTAGCATCAGGGGAAGTTGAAAAACTTTCCGGGAATTTTAGTTATGTGAAAAAGGGGCAGCTCATAGGGAGAATCAAAAATTCCGA
>JAGHAO010000034.1 GCA_021161495.1 Caldisericaceae bacterium
TATATCCTCGAAATCATTTCCGGGAAGCGAATTTTCGGCGCCGTATTTATTATCTCCGAATGCAATTCGCAGTAAAAAATTACGGGAACTCACGCAAATGAGCGCGTAATTTTCACGGATTTCCGCATGGAAAGGAGCGTTCAGGCGTATAATAACACAGGCATTCTCCGTTTGCACGAACACGGCTTCTCCGTTTTTTTCGCCGTTTGTAATTACAGGGAAAGCGATCTTCAGCACATTATTAAAAGTTTTCGACGTATACTTTACAAGGAGTTCGTCCGCTTCGGGGTTTGTGATAATTTCTTTTTGGAGCTGCTTTGACGCTACCCTGTAAAACGGCGCAAAATCGTAAGGAGCTTCCGCTTCGTATTCGAATTCTGTTTCCGGAATTTTGCCTTCCGAAAACAGCGTAATCGAGTGGATGACGATATTATCCGGAGAGGGGAAGTATATTTCAGTCGGCCTTCCTCTGCCTATCGTGAAATATACGTGCGAACAATCCGAGAGGGCGGTTCCAATGCCGTCCTTTCTCCCGATTGTCCAATGCGAAATTTTATCCCTTAACCGCACCGAGCGTAAGTCCGGAAACGATGTATTTTTGCAAAAGGAACCAGATAATAATTATAGGCAGGGAAACGAGGATTGAGAATGCGGCAAAATTAGACCAGGGCGTATTCCACTGGCCTACCATATTGTACAGCGTCATTGCAAGGGTAAAACTCTTGGGTTTCGTCAAAAACGTCCAGGCAAGCATCCATTCCGTCCACCCGTTCATAAAGGCAAACAGCACCGTAACGGCAAGGGCGGGTGTCGATAACGGCAGTATAACCCTGAAAAAAGCGGAGTTCCTGTCACATCCGTCAACAAGTGCCGCTTCTTCCAACTCTTTCGGAACGGTATCGAAATACCCTTTTAGGTTCCATATCGCAAACGGTAACGTTGAGGACGTGTACGCAAATACAAGCCCGAATAGGCTGTTCCTTATGTGCAGAACGGTAAGTATGACAAACAGAGGCGCAAGCGTTGCCGTTGCGGGTAACATAAGCACAACCAAAAAGCTCAACATACCCGCCTGCCTTCCCGGAAACTTGAACCTTGAGAACGCATATGCCGCAGTGGAACCTATTGCCACCGAAAACAGAGCCGTGCCGCCCGCGACAAGGACGCTGTTCCACAAAAGGCGCGCAAAGGATACGTTTGCGCCTTCGTACGGATGCAAAAGGACACGCTTGAATGCGGCAAGCGACGCACCGGGAGGTATCAGCGTAAGTGTCGTGGGTTTGGAAATATTTCTCGGATCAAGCGCCATTGAAATAATCCAGAGTAACGGGAAAATGGCAACTGCAATCCAAAAGATTATGTATAAATGCAGCAGCAAGTGTTTAATTCGTATTTTCGCTTCTTCTTTCATACGGCAGACTCCGTTGCCTTTGATATTCTATTCGTTACAAGGGTGATAAACAGCAGTATAAGGAAGACGATGAGGCCGAATGCGCTTGCCACGCCGAAAAGCCCTGCGGGGTTCACAAGTTTGTATGCCTGCGTGACAAGAATTTCCGTTTCGCCCAGCGGCCCACCTCCGCTTACGAGGTATATCACGTTGAACTGGTTAAACGTCCAGATTAAACCGAGCATTATTGCAGGAGTCATCGCAAAGCGGATTAAGGGAAGGGTGATGCTGAAAAACTGCTGTCTTTCCGTTGCTCCGTCAATCCTCGCGGCTTCGTACAATTCCTTAGGGACGCTTTGAAGCGCACCCAGCGCAACGACCATCATAAAGGGGAACCCGAGCCATACATTTGTAATCAAGTCCGCATAAAACGCATACGGAAGTATGGAGAGAAATTTTATCGGCGCGTTCGGGTTTGTGAGCCATGCAATGTTGTGAGGCAGCCCGAGTTTCGCAAGGAGCAAATTTACGGCACCGAACTGCGTGTCAAACATATTTTTCCATATCAGCGCGCTGATGTATGAGGGAACAGCCCAAGGGATAATGAGCAACGATCTGTAAACTTTTTTCATTGCAAGTTTCGGAGTGTTCAGCGCAACCGCCAGGCTTAACCCGATTAAAACGTGGAAAAATACGTTTGTAAATGTCCATATGAGGTTGAACCCTAACGTCCTCCAAAAATTGAAGTTTTCAAGAGGCACGTTATTTTTAAATATGTCTATGAAATTTTTCAACCCTACGAATGCAGGGTAAGGGTTTTTTAAGTTAACTATCGTAAAATTGGTAAAAGCCATCCATATCTCGTAAATAATGGGATATGCGGTGACAATCGCCATTACGATGGCGGCAGGCAAGATATACTTGTATGCAAGTTTGTTTCTTCTAACTTTTTCCCATAAGTCTATGTCGGAGTAGTTAACCATTTTACCTTTCCCTTTTATTGCAAAGGGGCATCATAGCAATGCCCCTTTGCTGTTTTTATACGAGAACCTATCCGGACCCCTTCATGCTGCTTATTTTCTTCGTGATTGCTTCTTCCGCCGCATTGATTGCATCTTGCGGAGTTGCCTTTCCTGCAAGCACCGAGTCGATTGCGTTCTGCATCGGATCCCAAACCGCGCCCATTTCGGGGACAATAGGCATTGAAACCCCGGTTTTCATCTGAGTAATAAATCCGTTGATAATCGGATCGGAAGAAGTGTCAACATCCGTATTGGACGGAATATGCTTCGCCTTTTCGAAGAATTCCTGTTCCATATCTTTGCTTGTAAGGAATTTTACAAAATCCATCGCCGCTTTTTTGTGAGCATCATCCGAGTTTGCATTGATCATAAAGTCTTTTGTGTTTACGAACGGAGCGAACGGCTGTCCGCTGACGGAAGAAACGGGCATAGGGGCAACGCCTACATTGCCGTCTCCCAATGCCTTTACGTAATCTCCCAATGCCCACGGGCCGTTGATAATCATTGCCGCTTTGCCTTCTTTGAACATCGAGTCCGCTTTACCGTAATCGTTTGCCGCAATGATATCGGGATCGTCGGCAAGTTTTTTCAGAAATTCAAGCGTCTTTACTCCTCCGTCTCCCTGATTCACGATAGGGTTATAATCGTCATCGAAAAGTTTCATTCCGTTTGCAAAGAAATACCCTGCCGTAAAGTAGAAGCCCGTGTTGTAAACAAGGCCGTACGTATCGCCTTTGTGCAGAGAATCGGCAAGTTTAATCATATCGTCCGTTGTTTTCGGAACTTCCTTTATGAGGTTTTTGTTGTACACAAGGGCCACGCATTCGGTAGATTCGGGCATTGCCATCAACTTTCCGTTCAATCTCACCTGACCTATCGCACCTTTTACGTAATGAGAAAGAAAGTCGCTGTCCACATAGGAATCAATGGGGGAGATGAGGTTTGCTTTTGTGAAATCACCGATCCAGTCCGCAGGGCCTACGAGTATATCGGGACCTTCGCCGCTCGCCGCCGCGGTTTGGAATTTGTTCTTAAGCTGGTCAAAAGGAACTTGAAGCTGATTAATTGTAACGTTCGGGTACTTTTCAGTGTACTTGGAAATTGCGTCTTTTAGCACGTCAAGCTCCGAACCGCTCCACGCATGCCAAATCGTTATGGTAATGGGTTCTGCTTGCTCCGGTTTTTGTGCGGGTTCTTTGGTTCCGCAGCCCGCAAATACAACGGAAATCAGTGCCACAACAAGCAAAAGACTTACCACCGTACCTAACCTTTTCTTCATAATTGCCTCCTTCTTATTAATTTTTAATCATTAGTAATTATATTACACAAAAAAAACCTGTCAATTAAAAATCGTCAAGTTTCGATAAAATCGTACGGCTTTTCGAGGAAATATTCCAAAACTGTGGTTGCCGCACCCACAAGAGTGCAGTTTTTCCCGAGTTCGGACAGGATTATCGGAATCCGCTTTCCCACCCCGTAAAAAGATCTCGCATCAATGGTTTCCTTTATCGGCTTTATTATCGGCTCCCCTATCGAAGAAACGACGGAGCCCGTAACAATGATCTTCTCCGGCGCAAGGAGATTTACGACGTTAACAAGCACATACCCTATGAGTTCTCCTTTTTCTTTTATTACGCTCGAAACTTTTTTGTTTCGGATGAGCTTTTTCAGCTCGCTTACGGACGTGACTTTTTTATTCAGAACAGCGGACACATCCTCAAGGATCCCCTTTAAGCCCGCATACAACTCCACGCAGCCCACATTCCCGCAGTCACACTTTTTCCCTGTTTTTCTGTCAACGGATGTGTGGCCGATTTCCCCGGAAACGCCGAAATTCCCAGTATACAATTTTTTCCTTATGATAATTCCCATTCCTATTCCGTACCCTAAGTGGAGAAGCACAAAATCGGAGACGTTTTTTCCGAAACCGAAATGTTTTTCTCCGACTGCTTCGGCATTTGCGTCGTTTGAAACAACGGTGCAGAGCCCGAATTCGCTTTCCAAAATTTCTTTTATCGGAACGTTCTTAAAATTCGGAAAATGCGGGATACTAATTAAAATCCCATTCTTGTGGTCAACCATCCCCGGAGAGGAAAACCCGATTCCCAATATATTGCTTTTACCTTTCCTGCTTATTAAATAATTTACCAGGTTAACAATCCTCGGTATGTCTTTTTCCGAGAATGTATTGCTGTTAACTTTCATCGTTTTTCTCTCTTTAATCTTTCCGGAAAGGTTGACAAGCGCCCCCGTGATGTGCAAATACGAAAAGTCGATTCCTATTATATAGAACGCATTTTCGTTAAAATACAACCCGAACGGCTTTCTGCCCACTCCGGTTATTTCAGCCTTTTTTTCATTTATTATTCCGTTTTCAACCATCTTGTTCGTTAACCTCGACACGGTAGGGGCAGTAAGCCCGCTTATCCGCACAATATCCGCACGAGATATACCCGGGTTCTCTTTTATTAATTTCAGTATAACGGATGTGTTTTCTTCTTTTAAGAATCTTTGATTTTTCCCTTTCATTTTCCTCCTACGGATTGTATTTTATCAAAATCGTATTTTTTGCCCTGTCAAAACTATAACTCAATTTGAAGGCGTATGCAATAGATTTCAGAGGAATAACAGGCACTCCGTTTTCGACATAACTTTTTATTTCGGGGTTATTCGGATACAGAGGGATTGCGCTTCCGTTCAGCAGGGCTTTATTCTGCCCTATCCAATGCTCGTACTTGTTTCCCATAAATGTTATTGTTATTTTGTTTTTACTTTTATCAAATCGGTATGTCCCGCCCAACGCTTCAACGATTTTTTCCACGGGTGCGCCTGCATCATTCCATTCTTTGATAAATTCGACTTTTCCTTTTTCCATCTTTATTTTTTTGCCGTTCCTGAGGAATGTGCCGCTGTTCGGCGTAAGGGTAAGTTCCACTGGATAGTTTGCCGTTATTTTTGCGGAAACGGGAACTTTTTTGTCGTCCTTCCCGTCGCCGTCCGAGTCCTCGAAGATCACCGCGGAGAAGGGTATTACCTCGCCGTTTTGCACTCCGCTGCGGATTTTTACATTGAACCGTATCGTTACGCTTCCCTGAGGAGGCAAACTTCCGTTCCAGATGATTTTTCCTTCCGAGATCTTTGCGTCCCCGGAACTTGACTTCAAACTTTGCGTTTCAACCAACACTTCTTCCGGAATCACAAGTTCGAACTCGTTGCTTGCAGGGTCGTCTTTCTGTACTCCTTTTCCCAGGTTGCTAATGCTTATCTCCACGGGCAGGATGTCGTCGGGTTTTATTTCTTTGCCCGTTTTTACGACGATTTTTCCCGTGAGTTTCGGAACGGGTTTCACTTTTTCGAGAGGAAGCATCGGCACCGTAGCAAGGGTTTTGTTTTTCACGTTGTAACTCGAGAGTATTTCCTTTTGCGAAAGGCTTTCCGGAGCGAACAAATCGCATACGTTCGGCGAGATGCCTTCGTTAAATGCATCCGGGTTTGCCCCTCCGAGCTGCCATTCGCCCGCGGTGACTGCCACTTTCCTCCAATACCCCTGACCGTATCCGTCCTGACTTCCCGATATGATTGCAATATACGGTTTGTAGTTTTTATCGAACTTCACGTACTTTTTCGGAAGCACAACGGTGATAACGTTATTCTTTTGATCCGTCCGAATCGTAAGTTCTCCTTGAAATTTCGTGCCGTCCGCAAATTCTATGTAATTTCCGTAAGACCACCCCGCAATGCGAATTGCAATATCCCACGAATGTTTTGTGTCGAACCGAACATTGGGCCCCTTTGCTATCGTAGAAGTTTTTCCGCCTTCCTTAAAGTCGATGTACGTTTCTATGATCTGAAAAGAGATCCCGTTTGGCCCGTTCCACGGATTTCCGCCGAGGTTTGCCATCTTATACTGCAAAACGTAGTTCTCTCCGCTGTCCGTCATCTTGAAGGAGATAAGGTCGAACAAACCCTTTCCCGCCTGTTTGAATACGTCCGCAAGCGGATAAACGTACGTTCCGGGACCGTTGTCGTCGCCTTCGTCGTCCAACAGTTCTCCGATTACAGTCCCTTTTATCTCTATCGGCAATTTGACGTGTATCGGAATTGTGTAAGGAATAAGCGCTCCTCTGTCTTTTCCCGCAAATGCGATGTAAATGTTCGATTTGTTCAAATTACTCAAATCCGCCGTTATTTCGTTTTGGTCGGATTCGATTTTTTTGTTCAGAGGGATACCGATATCGGACGCATCATACGGAAAAGGATTCATACGGAATGCTGCGGGCTCTTCATTGGTCAAAAAGAACGGCCTGCTGACGCCCTTTCCTCCGAAAATCCCCTCCACGGCAACGGGATATTTTCCTTTTATTTTTGCTTTCAACAGATTCCCTTCATAGGCAATCTCTATATGCGTATCCTGCCGCAGCACGGGAACCTCGGTATATTTGCCCTTTTCAAGGTTCAGCGTAACAAACCTGTACGGCGTTCCGTCGGGGAAGTAATTTCCGAACAGATATGCGGGAGGCTGCTTGTTTATGAGTTTGTAAATTTCAAAGAGATACATCTTAAACAACCTGTCGAACGATTGGTCGTTTCCGGAGTCCTGATCGTTTCCGTACCACCAGAACCAGTCGCTTCCTTCGGCACGCATCAGGTTTTCCTCGGCTTTTTCTCTTGCGGCGCCCGTAATACTGCTTGAAAGAAGTTTATCTCTCGCCTCTTCAAGCATCATCCATGCCATATTCTCCTGTTTTTCTCCGATCCACGTGTCGAGGGTCGGATTTACCCAGCTTGATTCCCCGAACTCTCCCGTAATTTCTTTTTTCGGGAGTGCAGAATAGCGCGTAATATCGGAAATATCTTTTCCTTTCAAATTCAAAACGGCAACCGTATGCTTCGGCACTTCCGCCCCTTTGCCGAATTTTGCGATATATTCCGAAGGGGTAACCATTCTTATCTTCCCTTCCTTTTGAAGTTCCGAAAGCTTTTTGTACAGAGCGTTCAGGAAGTCGTTTCCGTCGTTATTGTAATATTCCCACGCATTTTCGCCGTCCAGCGCAATTGTGTAAACAAGATCGCCGTTCGTGTTTTGCTTTTCCGTATCTAACAGAGTGTTTGCAAAATCGTTTACCGCATCGGTTACGCTTTTTCCCGAATATCGGAAACCGATTCCGTCAGAAAGGTATTTATCCCTGAAAAATACGGTTACGCCGTCCGCATTGTACGGAACGAATTTTGCAAGCGGGTTCTTCTTCGTATCTATTCCAAGTTTGCCGAGGTTGTCCGCATCGGAAATCGTCCACTTCCACCCGGCATTAGCAAACTCTTTCAGCGCCGCGTCGTTTATTGCGCACTCGGAAGCCCATACTCCCTGCGGTTTTTTGCCGAATATCTTTTCAAAAACGGAATTCGCTTTATCTATTTGCATTTTAAGGTCGCCGTTCCATCCGAAATCCGTAAGAAGCGCGGAGATGGGGTGCGAATAAGGAGTGGTTACAACCTCTATCTGCTTTTTGTCAAGCAGGGTTTTATATTCGGGGAAGATTTTTTTAAGTACGGAGTTCTGAGCGTTCATAATCGTTTCGATGTCTTTTTCCGTGTAATTTCCGCCGTTAAACGCCTTATCGCGCAGCGGTTTTAACGCGGGATCGCTTTTTACGTATTCGCTGTCCATCCAGAACAGGTTGAACAGGGCAATGAGGTTTGTGTAGTATTGAGGGGAAAACGAACTTGTTATCTTGTCTATTTTTTCCTGCGTCGGCAAATTTCCGTATTTTTTGAACACTTGTTGCCTTTGCTCGAGGATGTCCTTATACATCGGGATTTTCTTTAATATATGATCCCAATTGATATCAAAAAACCCTCCGGGTATCTGAAGCATTTCCCATTTTTGCATCTCGGTGAGATTTTTTATCGGAGTAAGCGAAATGATTTCCCTTTCGTCTTTTGCACCGTTAAGGTAATCCCGGATCTGTGCGATGAGGGAGCCGGACAGGTCGAATGTAACTTTGACGTCGGGATATTGAGACACAATGTAAGGCATCCTGTAATAATCTTTTACGCCGTGAAGCCTTACCCAGGGTAAAATGTATTCTCCGGAAACGGGATTCTTGTAAAAAGGTTGGTGGTTATGCCAAACAATTATAACGTTCAGCGGTTTCTCCTTCGGTTTGCATCCGAAAGAGGGAAAAGTCGCGAATAGCAATGCAAACAGGATAACAAAAATCAATATTCTTTTTATATTTTTCATTATTTCCTCCAAATTATTTTCTTACTGTTAGTATATAATTAAAGCAAAAAATTTCAATTCAAACGGAAACACTTGCAAAACGCAAATCACCAATTGTGTTATACGGTTGAATCTTTTGAAAAGTGGTAAATGCTGTATATAAACTCGCATTGGTCAGGCACAGAGAAAGTGTGCGGAATAAGCCCGCCGAAAGCCTGGCAGTTGCTCCGAATTAAATTCGGAATCTCGTCCTTTGTCGCTCTGAACCTTGTCCTGCACTCCTCTCCCTGGGATGCATTACTCCAAGTTTTATTTCAGGATCTCTTTTTTGTCATTCCGGACTTGATCCGGAATCTCGTCTTTTGTCGCTCTGCACTCCTTTCCTCGCCGAGGGCGAGCATTTATTTCAGGATCTCTTCTTTTGCCTTTCAATAGGAGTTTCGAGGGAAATGTGTTCCCTTGATTTGGAGGCCCTGAACAAATACATTTCAGGGCGACAGGGGCAGGGGAACACCTCAGGGCGGCAAAGGACAAGTGATCGCTCTGAATTTGTTTCGGAAATGACAATTGTTTTATAGAACAGAAAAATTATTCAGTTATAAGAAGGGTGGTAGAATATTTGAGGCATGATACGGAAAAAGAATTAAAAGCGATAAATGAACTGCATAATGTGTTGAAGTTATACACAAATTTCTTTTCACCTTGTATGAAACTCATAGAAAAGACAAGAATAGGAAGCAAGGTAATAATGAAATACGACAAACCCAAAACACCTTACAGGAGGATTATGGAATCTGATAAGATATCCGCAAGGTAAAAAGAAGGACTTACGAAAGAGTATGACAAATTGCAGAAGAGACTATACAATTTTTATGATAGAAAACAAAAAGAAATGCCGAAACATCCATTATCAAATATTCCAAATAATAACCCTATGAACCGGAATGATTTCGTATATAATTTAAGTGAGCTGGCCAAATGATATTTCATATAAAAAATTACATGAGGTAACACGGGAGCAAAAAGTCAAATAGTAATTAACGGATATAATGTGCGGGAATGCAATATAAATTGCACACTTCTATTAGCAACATTCAGTTATCATAACGCAACTTTTAGTTTTCGAGGTTTTTTAATACCCGCTCCACGTTTTTATTATACTTCCGTTTGTCGCATCAAGCTCCACCCAAAATGGTTCTCCTTTTTTATAACGAAATCGCACAGACCATGCAGTTACCCCGTCCCTTCCACGGGAAAGCCCCATCCAAAAACTTTTGAAAGATTTGTCTTTAACGTGGTTTAGAGCAATATCAAACGCTTTGTCGCTATCAATCCAACTACCTTTTATCGCAACAGGATGCTGCGAAGCAATTTCTTCTTTTGAAAACAAGCTTGTGTGGACACCTTTGTCTACAATTACTCTTATTTGGTAAAGTCTGGACCGGGACTTGGATACAAATTCTGCTATCCAAACTTCCGAAACACCTTTTTCACCGTAGCCCAAAGAAAAGTTGTCAATTTTTACAAACTCCGCATCACCTGCAAGGCTTTTTGCTTTTTTCACAGCATGCTTATAAGCCTCTCTCGCCGTAAGTGCTTTAGATTCTTCCGGGCTTTGCTTTTCTTGTGAAATACCGCTATTTTGATTTTGCGAACCATTTTGCGCATTTTCCCCGGGTTTTGTTTTCGGCGCGCACCCGGATACCATTCCGGCAAAAAGCGCAAAAACCAATAAGAATACAATGCTGCGCTTCACATCGATTTTCATATTTCCCCCTTATCTTTTTTTCATTGTATTACATAAAACGAAAAATTCAAAATGAAAATTTATTTTTGGAATTTTCATTTATCGTTAAAATTCA
>JAGHAO010000061.1 GCA_021161495.1 Caldisericaceae bacterium
GCATATAATCTTTGTGGATTTAAAAAAATTGTAAGTGCATTAAAAAAATTGTAAGAAGGCGGAATGTTCTCAAAAACAGATGAAGAAATAATAGACGCGTTAAAGCCTGTCGTAAAAGGAATTGCACTTCTCGTAGGAAGCGATTGCGAGGTAGTCCTGCATTCATTTAGGGATATGGAACATTCCGTTGTCGCAATTGAGAACGGGCACATCACAGGAAGAAAGATCGGTTCTTCGGTCACGGATTCGGGGCTTGAAATCATAGAAGAAATTTTATCCGAAGGAAAATCAATCGTAGGCCCTTACAGGGGAATTGCGCCCAACGGACGTCCTCTTCGTTCTGTCACTGTCCCCATAAGAAATAAAAGAGGAAGACTAATCGGTGCGCTCTGCATGAATTTCGATATCGGCAAAGTGATCAACATTAAGAGCCTTATTGATTCGCTTACCGTTTTCCCTAATGAAAAGATGATTACCGAGGATATTGATAAAAGCACTTCTCTTTCCGTTGAGGAACTTATGAAGGAAATCTTTAAGGAAGTTTTGCATGCAACAGGGGCGAAGGGCGATTTACCTCCGCATGAAAGAAACAGGCTTATCGTGAAAGAACTTTACAGGCGGCGGTTTTTTCAGATCAAAGATGCCGTCGCTTTGGTCGCAAAAAAGTTGGGGATTTCGAGATTCACAATTTACAACTATATTCGGGAATTAAAGTTCGAGGAAAAGAACGGGAGGTAAGTATGGGGAAAAATATCATTCAAAAAATCATTGACAGCCATCTTGTCGAGGGCAGGCCTATCCCCGGCGAAGAGGTGGGTATCAGGGTTGATCAAACGCTGACACAGGATGCGACGGGAACTGCCGCGTATCTTGAATTCGAGGCGATGGGTTTCAAGGAAGTCGAGACGGAAGCGGTAAGCTATGTTGACCACAATACCGTGCAGGTAGGTTTCGAAAATGCGGATGACCATAACTATCTAAGGACTGTCGCAAAGAGATACGGAATCATATTTTCGAGGCCGGGAAACGGAATTTGCCATCAGGTTCAATTGGAGCGATTTGCAAAACCCGGTAGAGTGCTGATAGGTTCCGATTCACACACGCCTACTGCCGGTGGAATAGGAGAACTTGCAATAGGTGTGGGAGGATTGGACGTTGCAGTTGCAATGGGCGGAGGCCCGTATTACCTTACTTATCCCAAAGTGATAAAAATAGAACTTACGGGTAAACTTATGCCCTGGGTTTCCGCAAAAGACGTGGTGCTTACGGTTCTTTCCATTCTCCATACGAAAGGCAACGTGGGCTATGCGATTGAGTACGGAGG
The DNA here is from genome assembly GCA_021161495.1 of Caldisericaceae bacterium. Taxonomy (GTDB): domain Bacteria; phylum Caldisericota; class Caldisericia; order Caldisericales; family Caldisericaceae; genus AUK232. The sequence goes on from JAGHAO010000061.1 coordinate 1,325, forward strand.
GGAAGGCGTAAAAACGCTTACCGTTCCGGAACGTGCGACAATTACAAATATGGGTGCGGAAACGGGCGTTACGACCTCTATATTCCCTTCCGACGAAATGACTTATGACTTTATGAAAAAAGAGGGCAGAGAAAAGGACTGGGTTGAGTTAAAAGCGGACCCGGATGCTCAATACGACAAGGTGATAAAGATCAATCTTTCGGAAGTGGAGCCTATGATTGCATGCCCCGATTCTCCGGGGAATGTGAAAAAGGTGAGTGAAGTCGAAGGGCTTAAAGTGGATCAGGTTGCGGTGGGAAGTTGTACAAACTCCTCTTACAGGGACCTTATGACCGTTGCAAATATTCTGAAAGGTCGTGTTGCGCACGAAGATCTTGAATTTGGAGTTGCTCCCGGTTCGCGTCAGGTAATAGAGATGATTGACGAAGGCAAAGGCCTTGAAACACTTGTAAAGGCAGGTGCGAGAATTTTTGAATCCGCCTGCGGTTTTTGCATAGGAAACAGTTTTGCTCCGGGAACAAATGCGGTTTCTTTGAGGACCAACAACAGAAACTTCAAGGGAAGATGCGGAACAAAAAGCGCAAAGGTTTACCTTGTTAGCCCGGAGACAGCCGCAGCCGCCGTAATTACCGGAAAGATCACGGATCCTCGCAAACTCGAAGATATGGGAATAAAATATGAAGACGTGAAACTTCCCGACAGGTTCATACTTGACGACTCGATGTTCATATTTCCGCTTCCCAAAGAAGAGAGGGAAAAGGTGGAAATTTTCCGCGGGCCCAACATAAAACCCATTCCGAATAATGACCCGCTTGCCGAAACAATTAAAGGCACTGTTACGATAAAAGTCGGAGACAAAGTAACAACCGATCATATTATGCCCGCCGGCGCATACTTAAAACTCCGCTCCAACGTGCCAAAATATGCGACGCATGTGTTTGAACCTATCGACCCTTCTTTTCCGCAGAGGGCTTTGAACAACAAAGAAAAGGGTATTGCAAACATTATAGTGGGCGGAGAAAGTTACGGGCAGGGCTCTTCCCGCGAGCATGCGGCACTGTGCCCTATGTATCTCGGTGTGAAAGCGGTTGTTGCGAAATCCATTGAAAGAATTCATCAGGCAAACCTTGTGAATTTCGGCATTGCCCCTCTTCTATTCGAAAATCCTTCGGATTACGATCTGATTGAGCAGGGAGACGATGTTGAAATCCCCGATATCAGGAAAGCCGTCGAAGACGGAGAAAAGGAAGTTATTCTGAAAGACTTGACTAAAAATAAAGAGATAAAACTCAAATTGTTCCTTTCGGATAGGCAGAGAAAAATAATATTAGCGGGAGGACTGCTCCCGTTTACCGCAAGAGGAGGTAAGGCATAATGAAAATCACCGTTGAGAACGGAAAGATGATTGTTCCGGACAATCCCACAATTCCGTATATCGTGGGAGACGGAATAGGAAAAGACATCACTCCCGTTGCTTTGAAGGTATTCGATGCTGCGGTTGAAAAGGCATTCGGTGGCAAGAAAAAAATCGAATGGATGAAAATCCTTGCAGGTGAAGAGGCAATAGAAAAGAAGGGCGAGCCTCTTCCTCAGGAAACGATTGACACAATAAGGGAGTATACGGTTGCAATCAAAGGGCCTCTTACGACTCCGGTAGGTGGAGGATACCGCTCTTTGAATGTAACGCTTCGGCAAGTGCTTGACCTATTTGTTTGCCTCAGGCCCGTAAAATACCTCAAAGGCGTTCCCTCGCCTATGAAACATCCGGAACTATTGGATATCGTCGTTTTCAGGGAGAACACGGAAGATGTTTACGCGGGAATCGAGTGGCCTTACGATACGGCTGAGGCTGCTGAGGTGAGGAATTTTCTTAAAAACAAGATGAACGTGAAATTGCGCGACGACTCAGGTATCGGAATTAAGCCGATAAGCGTTTTCGGTTCCGAAAGAATCGGGAGGGCTGCGATAGATTACGCTTTGAAATACGGAAGAAAATCTGTTACCGTTGTGCATAAGGGGAATATTATGAAATACACGGAAGGATTGTTCAAAAACGTGATTTATGCTCTTGCGGATGCGCCGGAATACAAAGACAAAGTAGTTACGGAAGAAAGAGTTACAAAGGAATTCGGTGGCAAGGTTCCGGAAGGGAAAATCGTGTTAAAGAACAGAATTGCCGATGCGATGTTCCAGCAACTTCTCCTGAGGCCGAGCGAATACGACATAATTGTTACTCCGAACTTAAACGGAGATTATCTGTCCGATGCCGCCGCCGCACAAGTCGGAGGGCTCGGTATGGCGCCGGGAGGAAATATAAACTTTAATACGCACGTAGCGTTGTTTGAAGCGACGCACGGCTCCGCACCGAAACATGCCGGCAAAAACGAAGTTAACCCGAGTTCGCTAATCTTATCGGGAGCGGAAATGTTCCAATATCTCGGGTGGGACAAAGTGAAATATATGATAATCGACGCGATAGAAAAGACAATTGCCCAAAAATACGTCACATACGACCTTGCGCGCCAGATCGAGGGTGCAACGAAAGTTTCCACTTCCGAATTCGGCGACAGGATTATCGAAAATTTGGAGGCATAGGCTAATGGCACAGCGCGGGATCCGTGAATACGACGCAAAGAGATTGCTTGCAAAATACATAGAAAAGTTTTCTGACGGAAAGTTTCATTACAAGGGTGAAGTTGCGCTTATTACTCCGGATTACTCGATAAATGATGCGGCAAAAGATAATCCCTGGATAAAGGAAAAACCTCTCGTTGCGAAGCCCGACCAACTATTTGGCAAAAGGGGAAAGCACAACCTTGTGCTTTTGAATGCGGATTTCGAAACCGCTAAAAAGTGGATTAACGAGAGGATGCACAAACGAGTCTGTATAGGAAAGGCGGAAGGTGAACTTACGCATTTTCTCGTCGAGCCTTTTGTTCCGCATAAGCAAGAGTATTACGTTGCGATAAAAACCGAGGAAGAAGGAGACAGGATTTATTTTTCTGACGAGGGCGGAATCGAAATAGAGGAAAATTGGGAGAAAGTGAAGCAGTTTTTTGTTCCGATTTTGGGGAGTGTTAGCGACGTAGACTTTTCCGGGGTAGAGCCGCTGATTTCAGATTTTATAAAAGCGCTTTACAAATTTTTCGTTGACCTTGATTTTACGTATCTTGAAATCAACCCGTTTGCGATAACAGGAGGAGAAGTTGTTCCGTTGGATCTTGTCGCAAGGCTTGACGACACGGCGTATTTCTGGAACAAAGACAAGTGGGGAGATATCGAATTCCCTGTTCCTTTCGGAAGGAATTTTACTAAAGAGGAACAATTTATCAGGGAACTTGACGAAAAAACCGGTGCTTCCCTGAAACTTACGATTCTGAACCCGGAAGGAAGAATTTGGCTTATGGTTGCAGGCGGCGGGGCAAGTGTGATATATGCGGATACCGTAGTCGACTTAGGATACGGAAAAGATCTTGCGAATTACGGAGAGTATTCCGGAAATCCGTCCGAAGAAGAAACGTATCTCTACGCAAAAACGATTCTCGATTTAATGACGCGTAAAAAAGACCCGCACGGGAAAATTCTGATAATCGGCGGAGGAATAGCGAACTTCACGGATGTTGCAAAAACATTCAAAGGCATTATCCGAGCGCTTAAAGAATACAAAGACAAACTCATTGAGAATAACGTAAAAATTTACGTGAGAAGAGGCGGGCCGAATTACAGAGAAGGCCTCAGGATGATGAGGAAACTTGGCAAAGAATTGGGAGTGCCCATAGAAGTTTACGGCCCGGAACTTCCTATGACCCGTGTCGTAACTCTCGCTCTTTCCGGAGGTAGCAATGAAAATAATTAACGAAAGAACACAGGCGATTATATACGGAAGGCAAATGAAGGCGGTTCAGCGGATGCTGGACTTTGACTATGTTTCGAAAAGGGAAATTCCGTCCGTTGCGGCAATAGTAGATCCGACGAGAGAAGGGTTCGAAACTGCATTCTTCGGGAGCGACGAAATTTTAATCCCTGTTTACAGGACGATTGCCGATGCGGTTAACAATCACAAAAATGCAACGGTTTTAATCAATTTCGCTTCTTACAGGTCCGCATTCGAAACGACAAAAGAGGCGCTCGATGCGGATACTTTGAAAATTATAGCGGTAATCGCCGAGGGAATTCCCGAAAGAAAAGAAAGAATCCTCGGCGCCCTGGCAAGAAAGAAAGGAAAGGTTATTATCGGTCCCGCAACGGTGGGGGGCATCGCTGCGGGCAGGTTTAGGATCGGTAATGCAGGTGGCAGTATCGAAAATATCGTTGCTTCGAAACTTTACCGTCCCGGTTCCGTGGGGCTTGTAACGAAGTCCGGCGGAATGCTTAATGAAATGTTCAATATGATTGCGCGGAACGCAAACGGGATAAATATCGGAATTGCAATAGGCGGAGACAGGTTTCCCGGCTCTCACCTCGTTGACCACCTTATGGGGTTTGAATCTGACCCGGAGGTGAAATTCCACGTTGTATTGGGAGAAGTGGGCGGATTGGAAGAGTATAAGATTGTTGACGCCTTAAAGAATGGGAAAATCAAAAAACCGCTTATTGCTTGGGTAACGGGGACCTGCGCGAAAGTTTTCCCGAGCGAAGTGCAGTTCGGGCATGCGGGCGCGCGTGCGGGTGCGGAAAAGGAAACCGCGGATGCGAAAAATAATGCGTTGAGAGAAGCCGGAGCAATCGTTCCCGACTCGTTTGACGGGCTTCCCGAGAAGATCAAAGAAGTTTACGAAAAATTGAAATCAAAGGGAGAAATCCCTGAAATAGAAGAATTTGTTCCTCCCGCTGTTCCTATGGATTTTGACAAAGCGGTGAAAAATGGTATCGTAAGACGGCACAGGCAGTTTATAACGACAATTTCCGACGACAGGGGCGAAGAAGTGAAATACGCCGGAATCCCTCTGTCTGAGATCATAGAAAGCGGAAAAGGACTCGGGTATGTGATAGGCTTACTGTGGCTCAAAAAATCACTTCCCGATTATGCTTCCGACTTTATAGAACTTGTTTTGAAAATCGTTGCGGATCACGGCCCGTGCGTTTCCGGTGCGCACAATGCAATTGTTGCATCACGTGCAGGGAAAGACCTTGTTTCTTCCGTTGCATCCGGGCTTCTTACCATAGGCCCTCGGTTCGGCGGTGCGATAGACGGTGCGGGGCATTATTTCAAAGAGGCAAAAGACAGAGGTATGTCTCCTGCCGAATTTGTCGCATATATGAAAAATAAAGGAATCCCGATTCCCGGTATAGGGCATAGGGTTAAGAGTGTGAGGAATCCGGATAAACGTGTTGAAATGCTGAAAGAATATGCCAAAAAACATTTTCCGAAAACGGAGTATCTTGATTACGCGCTTGAGGTGGAAAAAATTACAACATCGAAGAAGGAAAATCTTATCTTGAATGTGGACGGATGCACGGGAGTTCTTCTTGTGGATCTAATGAAGTCTTTGGGGCTTTCCGACAAAGAAATTAACGAACGCATCGATGCGGGGCTCCTCAACGCATTCTTCGTGTTGGGGAGGACGATAGGAATCATAGGGCATGTGGTCGACCAAAAACTTTTGAAAACAAAACTTTACAGAACCCCGTACGACGACGTTTTATACAAATTACCCAACAAAGCAGATCTGTAACCGCTTTCCTTGTTTCACTCCTCTGAAACCCCCGCAGTTTAACCGCCTGCGGGGGTTGAAATTTA
>JAGHAO010000156.1 GCA_021161495.1 Caldisericaceae bacterium
GCCGTAGGGATCTTATAATCTGTAAAGTTAGGATTCAGAATTTTACCGTTCTCGTCAAATTTAACTTCTTCCCAGAGAGCAGTTCCAAGCCCTTGGACAAAACCTCCCACTATCTGACCCTCTACGAGATCGGGGTTAATTGCTTTACCGGCATCAAATGCCTCTGCCATTTTTAGTACCCTAATTCTACCGGTTTCTTTATCGATCTCGATCTCAACCGCACCGGCACCGGTAGTGTAGTGAACATTCGGATGTCCGCCCAATCCTGTTTCGGGATCAACTTTTGCGGAAGTAAACTCGGGCATAAACATTCCATGTCCCATAATCGGGCCACCCCTGAAGGTCCCGTCCGGCATCTCTATTCCGTTTATAACAAATTTTTCAAATGGAAGTTCGAATTCCGGATCCGTATAGCATTTTACTTTACCGTCTTCCAGATATAAATTCGCCTTTTCTATGTGATATGCTCTCGAAACCGTTTCGAATATTTGGTTTCGCGCATCGATTGCTGCTCTTCTTACCGCGTTCCCGCAGCTCCACGTAACATGACTTGCAACAGTTTGCCATTCATACGGGTTCCTATCCGTATCGGGAAGTTCCACTCTGATTTTTTCAAGCGGAAGTTGCAATTCTTCAGCTGCAATTTTCGCCATTGCGGTAAGGAAGCCTTGGCCAAGCTCCATTCCGGATACAAGTATGTTAATACTTCCGTCTTCACTGAATTTTATAAATGCCGCGGAGGATTCATTGGCTGGCATTGCAGGAGCTTTCCAAACTGCTGCAAATCCCTTTGCTCTGACTTTATTCGGATCAGGAGACTTATCTTCCTTACCCCATTCTATTTTCTCCGCAACTTTATCAATACATTCCAAAATACCCGTGGGATTCATTTCAACACCATATGCCACAGGTTGGCCTCTTCTGATCGCATTTTTCCGCCTAAATTCTACAGGATCCATTCCAATCATCTTCGCCATTCTGTCCATATGGCTTTCAATTCCGAAGTGGAATTCGGAATAACCAAAACCTCTGTATGCACCGCAAGGCGGCCGGTTTGTATAAATTGCAAATGAATCAATGTAAACATTGGGGACATAATACGGCCCTGTCGCAGAGAATCCCGTAGCATTTACAACATTGGAACCATATTCCGCAGACGCACCTACATCCCAGAATAATTCGTGTTTAAGAGCAATAATTTTTCCTTCTTTGTTGACGCCCATCTTTATATGAGCATACAATTCCTGCCTCTGCGAAGTGTTGTGGAATTCTTGTTTTCTTGTCCAACGAAGTTTTACGGGATGCCCCGGAACTTTCATTGCGGCAACTGCAGCAATTACTTCCATATTAATTCCCGCTTTTCCACCAAAACCTCCGCCTACGTAAGGTGCAATAATTCTCACGTTCTTGTGCGGAATTTTCAGTGAATTTGCAATTATGTTTCTTTGCGTGTGAGGAGACTGAGTGGAATTCCACATCGTAAGCCTGCCATCATATGAGAATAAAGCAACAGAAATGTGGGTTTCCATAGGTGCATGCACAACGTGCGGAACATGATACCAATCTTCTAATACATAATCTGCTTCTTCAAACGCCTTATCAACGTCTCCCTTCCTAATTTTCCTTACATGTGCGATGTTTGTTCCCGGTTGAGGATAAAGCCACGGCACAACCTCATATTTACCCAAATCCGGGTGAATCAGAGGCGCATCAGGCTTTATTGCTTCAAGCGGATTCTGAATTACGGGAAGCGGTTCGTATTCCACTTTAATTTTTTTGACGGCAGCTTTTGCTTGTGCAGGAGTTTCAGCAACTACCGCTGCAACTTGCTCACCTACATATCTTACCCTATCATCAGGGAAGATCGAGTTGTCTTTTAAATACAAACCAAATTTTTCGGGGAAATCTTTACCGGAAAGCACCGCTTTTACGCCCGGCATTTTTTCTGCTTCCGAAGTATCTATACTTTTTATTAAAGCATGTGCGTAAGGACTTTCCAAAACAGCAACATAGTACATTGCAGGGCCAAATTCCAAATCATCAACGTATTTCGCCGCACCAGTTACTTTTTCAAGTCCGTCAAGCCTTACCGCACGTTTTCCTACGTATTTAAGTTCTTTTGCCATAATAACCTCCTACCCCTTTTTGGATACATCGACAATTGCATCGATAATATTTTTATATCCGGTACAGCGACAAAGGTTTCCTGCAATTGCCTCTCTTATTTCTTCTTCATCCGGATGGGGGTTCTTTTTTAACAATTCAGTAGCAGTAAGTGTCATACCCGGTGCACAGAAGCCGCACTGGAATGAGTTATGCTGAAGAAAAGATTTTTGAAGTTCGGTCATTCCATTCTTCTCTAATCCTTCAAGTGTCGTTATCTCTTGGCCGTCAACTTCGATAGCAAGTGTTATACAACTCCTTATGGATTTGCCATTGAGCAATACCGTACAAGCACCGCACTCCCCTCTGCCACATCCATGCTTTGGACTTTTAACACCAAGCCTATCCCTTAAAACGTCAAGTAGTTTCTCGTTTGGCATTACTTCAATTTTGACAGGATCGCCGTTTAATGTAAATTTTATTTCTCTTTTCATATCATCCTCCTAAACGAGTCTTTCGCCATACGCAGGCCCGTTTCCATTCAAACGTGAAAATGATGCTTTTAAGGATCTCTTAACGAGAACACCGCTTACATATAGCCTGTATTCTTTACTTGCCCTAATATCCGAAATAGGTGAAATTGCTTTGACTGCAATTTTTGCCGCTTCCTCCAAAACGTCATCAGTAAGATCTTTTCCTTTAAGAAATTCTTCCGCTTCAAACGCTCTTACCGGTTTAGGAGCAACAGCACAAAAGGCAATTTTATAATCCTTATTTTCGGTAACAATAGTTGCCACTCCCACTTGTGCAAGATCTTCACCGTCGTATCTTCCGAGTTTAATATAAGATCCGCCGAATTTTCCGTTACTTGCAGGAACCTTCACCTCTTTTACGATTTCTCCCGGAGATAAAACGGTTCTTCTCGGACCTGTAAAGAACTCCGTGATGGGTACTTCCCTGTCACCGTTTTCGGTTGCTATAACAACGATTGCCCCACGAACAAGCAGTGCGGGTGCAGAATCCGCAGATGGCACCGCACTGCAAATATTACCTACAAGCGTTGCCTTGTTCCTAACTCCCGTGGACGCAACCGTCCTTGAAGCCTCCCATATAACGGGGAATTTTTCTTTCACAACAGGGCTATCGATTAATTCATTAAAAGTAACTCCTGCGCCAATATGTAAATATTCACCGTCGAATTCAAGCTTTTTAAGCTCTTCTATTCCCTTGAGATCAATTACCATCTCAGGAGAAAGCACTCCGTCATCCATCAAAACCACCAAATCCGTTCCACCCATAAGAAGCTTGGCTTTTTCACCGTATTTCTTATATATGTCTATTGCTTCCTTAAGCGTGGACGGTTTTGCATAGTCAAAATTATTCATATAAAAACCTCCTATTTGTTATCAGGCGCTTCCCATGCTACGATTCTTGCCCAAGCAGACTCCATTTCAATTCCTTTAACAATAAATGCACCTATATATGCACGCTTGTTATTCAATTTGTCGATTTCTCCACCCAAATTTTCGGCATGGACAAGGCCTTTCGGGAAGAGTTTTAGATGCATAATCTGATAGAATTCTTCGGGCGGGAACATTTCATCCCAAGATTTACCGTATTTCTCTCTAAGTTTTTTATCCGCTTCTTTGAATAGTTTCGGATGCCAATCTCTAAGAATTGTGTTCATAGGATGATCCGCACTACCGCAATCGACGCCGATCCACTTAAATTTCATTTTAAGTGCCCAGTCCGGGAAATCAGGACTCGGTCCGGGATGCTTTACCATATAACGAACTTCATCGGATTCAGGCTGATCCCATGCATATCTATGATATCCCGTATTAATAATAAGTATGTCACCTTCACGGATATCCGCTTTTTTCATAAGCATCTCAGGCGTGTAAAGGTCGTAATCTCCGACTTCGTCCGAAATATCGACTACAACTCCAGGCCCTACCCATTCGTTTAGAGGAACCTTACCTATAGGCCTTCCGGAACTAAAGAAATGAATTTCTCCGTCCATATGAGTTCCAACATGGTTGCTGGAGGTTATAATTTGTCCGTTCGCACCTTGCCCCATATGCGCACCGGCAATACGCTTAAAATACTGGAGCCCAAGCGGCATATAACTGGGCCACGGCGGCGTGTGAATACTGAGCGGCTGAGTTAAATCATACATCTTTGATTCCATCATTAATTTAATGAATTCTTCGTTTGTCATAATAACCATACCTCCTTATGAATATTTTTTAGCAAATGCAATTACTGCCTTTTTAAATACATCCATCGGAGCATCAACAAGTCCCGCTCCAACCTGACCTATACCGGGTTTCTTGTGCGCAATACCCGTATCAATAAACGGTGGAAGGTTTTTCTCTACTACTTTTCTTATATCGATACCCGTAGGAGTACCTCTGAAGTTAAGATACGGAACTTGGTAAACATTATTCTCTCCTATCGTAATTTCATACATAGAAAGAGTTCTGTTCAAACCATCTTGCGGTGTTCCGCCAACGAATTGAACGATTGCAGGTGCAGCACCTATTGCAAACCCACCGAGACCGGCAGTTTCCGTGATAGAACTATCCCCTATATCAGGATTCGCGTCTTCCTTGGTAAATCCGGGGAAATAAAGTGCGTTAGGCGGAACTGGCGCCGGTGCGGTAAACCATTCATCACCCATACCGGAAACCTGTATTCCGAAATCCGTTCCGTTTCTCGCCATTGCGACAACCATTGTACTGCCTTCTATATTCCTTGCCGGGTCAAGGCTTGCCTTCGCGGCAGGCATAGAAAGGTTAAGGAATGTGTGATCGTTTCCGTCAATAAACTTTAATACGGCTTCCGCAGTTGCTGCATCACTTGTTTTTACCATAGCGGGAGCGATAGTTCTGAAGAAAAGGGAAGTAGCTCCCTTATTCCTGTTGTGAAGTTCATCTCCCATATGAAGTGCCTGTGCGATAATATTCTTCAAATCAATTTTCTTCAAATACCTGATAGCCTTATCCATCGCCGGGTACATAACTTCTTCCATCCATTTAAGCCTTTCAATAACATCTGGAGAATACGCACCCATCCTCAACACTTTACCGAGACCTTCGTTCATAGTTCCATAAGCTTTATTGCCAAATGCTTCGTTCTCAATAATATATACAGGCATAGACGGGGAAACAATGCCTGCCATAGGCCCTACTGTCTGGTGATGATGGCAAGGAGAAAATTCTATTTCTCCGGAGGCGGCAAGTTCTTCGGCCTCTTTTTCGTTTTTTGCCATACCCTCGTACATCAATGCACCAATTACAGCACCTTTCTGCGGACCGCACATTCTGTCCCACGTCACAGGTGGCCCGGCATGAAGAATCATATTCTTCTTCATTCCGGGAATCACATCAACCGCTTTGCCCATACCGACAAGCATAGGACGTGCAGAAAGTAATCTGTCCAATGCCTCTTTGTTCGCCTTCTCAATATCTACCATAATACGCCTCCTTAATAAGATTTTATTTACCCAACAATTTTTTCAAAGCGTCCATTACCTCTTCATCGCCGCCGGCAGGTGGCCGCCAATCCACTTGAATTACTTTTACACCTACATCTTCAAGACTTTCCTTAAAGGAAAGCAAACCAATGTTAATTACCTTCAATTCTTGCTTAAAAAGATCGGATATTTTTCTCATCTTGCACCCCCGAGATTTTTAACAATATATGAAGCAAGTTTTGCAGCCGCAGCATTGGAAGGCATCACAATAGCACCCACTTCTTCAAGTTGTTTTTTAACTTTGCCTCTATCTTGCGGATCCTTGTCAGTTCCCGTTATGGAACAGACAAACGTTATATTTCTCCCGTCTTTCTCCGCTATCTCCTTTGCCTCTTTTATTGCAGGTGCGAGTTCGTCGCCAGGCTGCATATTGGAACCGTAACCCAAAACAACATCCAGAAGAATTACCGCAACAGAAGGATCTTTCGCTTCTTCTATTATCTTTTTATTTCTTAACGTGAAATCAATCATAGGATGAGGCCTACCGACCGTAAATTCATCTTCTCCAAGATCGACAAAAGTGTTTTCTTGGCTTATCCAAGAGTCTTTAAGTTTGAAGTCCGGATTCAAAGGAGCATTTCCATACACCTCGCCTATGATTTGCCTGGAAAGAAGCATTGCTTCGTCGCACAGAGTACCACCCGTATAAAGGCCTCTGACGTATTTTTGCCCCTCTTTTTTATTTTTACTTTCCTTTTCCGCAATTGAAAGAATTTCTTTTTCTCTTTCTTCGAGGAGTTTTTTGAACTCGTCAAGCGACTTTCCCTTCGCAAGAGATGCTGCAATAAGACCTGCTTCTTCAAGGGTATTAGCAGGAATTGCACCCGCATTTTTAACAACTTCCGGATCTCCGCCAAGGAAAATTCCTACGACAGGCTTCTTAATCTCGTTTTTAATAAGTGTTGCAACCTTTTCAAGCACTTCCGGATGAGGCGGTTTTGACACAAGAACAATATACTTAGTGTCCGGATCTTCTTCCAATGCTTTCATTCCTTCCATAAACATTATCCCGCCAACATCTTTCTTTACGTCTCTTCCGCCCGTGCCAATTGCTTGAGAAATTCCCGCACCTTCATTGGTAATTACCGAACTCACCTCTTGCAATCCGGTACCGGAGGCGGCAACAATTCCGATGTCCCCTCTCTCCACCACATTAGCAAAACACAGAGGAGCACCATTTATAATTGCAGTCCCGCAATCAGGGCCCATCACAAGCAAACCGTTATCTTTTGCATACTTTTTAAGTTCGATTTCCTTCTCGAGCGGGACATTATCGGAGAACAACATCACATGCAGGCCTTTTTCCAGCGCCTTCTTAGCTTCGTCTCCGGCATATTTCCCTGCAACGGAAATAATCACCATATTCGCATCAGGCATATATTCGAGAGCTCCCTCGAGGCTCTTCGGGGTGTACTCCCCGGCTTCCTGTGCTTTGGACCGCCGTTCCATCAAAAGTTCGTCAATCTTTTTAAACGCCTCTTCCGCTGCCTTTTCATCTTTTGCTTTTACAGCAATTAAGAGATCGGAATCACCGGCATCTTTAAACATATCAAGAAGCATATCAGAAGTTTCCAAAATAGACTTGTTCTGTTCCGTTCCCATAACAACAGCAGCATCTTCAACTCCTTCAAGTTTTGCAGCATCACGGGCAACGAGCATCAAAGTAACGGAATCATAATACTCACCCTTCTTAATAATTCCCTTTACAACCATTCTAAACCTCCTTGTAACAATTTTTCAAACATAAGTATAAACCCGGTTCCTATGTCGGAGCCGGATGTCTCACCTATTTTAAGCAGAGAATCGGTATTTCTTTCGACTTCTTCTCTGTGAAACATCATAGAAAGCAACAGATTTTTCATACGGGAATATAATTTCCCGGAAACAGAGTATCCTACCAATGTGTCTGACACAACATTGGTGCCACTAAACAGTTCCTATTCTTTACCGGCCCCAACACAC
>JAGHAO010000136.1 GCA_021161495.1 Caldisericaceae bacterium
GATGTGTAATAGGGCCGTTCTCTTACGTAAGGCCGGGCAATAAATTTGTAAGGAATGTTAAAATCGGGACATTTGTGGAAGTTAAAAAATCGTTCGTCGACGAAAACAGCAAAATCCCGCACCTCAGTTACATAGGAGACGCAACCGTGGGGAAAGACGTAAATATCGGCGCGGGAACAATCACCTGCAACTTCAGCGGGCTTGAAGGACACAAAAAGAATCCCACTCACATCGGAGACAACGTGTTTATCGGCTCTCACACAACACTTGTCGCCCCGGTGAAGATTGCAAGCAATGCGTACACAGCGGCGGGATCCGTTATCAACAAAGATGTTCCGGAATGGACGCTCGCCATAGGACGCGCAAAACAAGTAAACAAAGAAAATTGGGTGAAGAGGAGGAAGGGAAATGGTTGATTTGAAAAGTAAGGAAGTAAAGATTTTTTCCGGCAACGCAAACAAAGAACTCGCAAAAGCAATTGCGGATTATCTCAATTTGCCGCTCGGCGAAATGCTTGTTTCCCGCTTCCCGGACGGGGAAATAAGGGTGCGCTGCCTTGAAAATGTAAGGGGGAGGGACGTTTTTGTAGTTCAACCGACATTCGCGCCTGCGGACAACCTGATGGAGCTCCTTATTATGATCGATGCATTGAGAAGGGCATCGGCGCATACGATCGGAGCTGTGCTTCCGTTTTTCGGGTATGCCAGGCAGGACAGAAAAACGCAGTCGAGAGAACCGATTTCCGCAAAACTTGTCGCAAACCTCATCACCGTCGCCGGCGCAACGCGAGTTATAGCGGTTGATTTGCACGCAGGCCAAATTCAGGGGTTCTTCGATATTCCGACGGACAATCTCACCGCAATGCTCATTCTCGCCGATTATTTCAAAGAAAAGAACTTCGAAAAGCCTGTGATTGTTGCGCCCGACGTGGGTGCAGTCCACAGGGCGACGGAATTTGCGAAACATATCCCACATTCCACTCAGGCAATTTTCGTGAAAAGAAGGCTCAGCCCGGATGAGGTGGAAACGAACAGGTTAATAGGAGACGTAGTAGGAAAAACGGTGATTCTTGTTGACGATGCGATACATACGGGCGGGACTATTGTGTCCGCGGCAAAAGAAGTTGTGAAAAGAGGAGCAAAGGAAGTTTACGCCTGCGCAACGCACGGAATATTCGCGGGAGATAGCCTTAAAAAAATTAAATCCTCTCCCATTAAAGAACTTGTCATTACCGATTCCGTCCCTCATACAAACCTGCCGCCGAACGTAAAGGTGTTGAGCATTGCACCACTTATCGGAGAAGCGATAAAACGCATATCCCTGCACCAGTCGATCAGTGCGCTATTTGAACAAAAAGGGGAAAAGTGATATAATTCGATGTCTAAAATTTGAAATAGAGAGGTGAAGTGATGAAAAGAGTTCCCATAGAGGTTAAAAAGAGAGATGTAAAAAAGAAAAGTATGTTAAATAATTACAGGAGGCAGGGTTTGATTCCGGCGGTGGCGTACGGAGAAGGTATTGACCCCACTCCGATTGTTCTTAACAGAAAAGATTTTTTGAGAACATTGAGGACGGAGGGCGTAAACGTAATTTTCGACCTTACGCTCGATGGCAAGGGATACCCTTCCATCATAAAAGAACTGCAGAAAGATCCGGTAAAAGACACCATTTTGCACATCGATTTTATGATTGTCGATATCAATAAGCCGGTTACCACCGTGATTCCTGTTGAAACAACGGGAACTTCAAAAGGTGAAAAACTCGGCGGCCTTCTCGAACAGGAGCTTTACGAATTGGAAGTGGAAGCGCTTCCTTTGGACCTTCCCGACAAAGTTGTTGTTGACGTTACGGATCTCGGAATGCACGACGTTGTTTTTGTCAAAGACCTTAACATTTCCGACAAAGTGAAAGTTCTTACTCATCCGGACACTCCGGTTGTATCCGTTGTCGCACCTGCAAGAGAAGAAGTCCCTGCTGCTGTCGAAGGCGAAGAAGTAGAAGCGGCGGAAGGCGAAGAAAAGAAAGAAGAAGCGGCGGCATCTTCCGAAGAAAAGAAAGAGTAGATCCGTTAGGGATAGAAACCTCGAAAGTGTCAGCAATACTTATTTGCTGGCACTTTTTTATCGGAACGTATGAAAATTATTTTTATAGGAGACATATTCGGAAGGCCCGGAAGAAGGGCGTTAAAAAATCTGCTTCCGAAAATAAAAGAAACGTTTTCACCCGATTTTGTCGTTGCAAACGGAGAAAATGCGGCACACGGAGCGGGAATCACTCCGAAAGTTGCGGAAGAGATATTCTCTTCGGGCGTCGATGTGATAACGGGCGGAAACCACTCGTTCGACAAGCGCGTGATCTGGGATGAATGGGATAAGTTCCCTTTTCTTTTAAGGCCTTTGAATTTTCCCGAACAAGTGCCCGGGAAAGGCTTTACCGTTTTGGAGAAAAACGGGTTCACGCTCGGGGTGATCAATTTGCAGGGCAGGGTATCGCTCCCTCCGACGAATTCTCCTTTTGAAACGCTGGACAAAATTATTAAAGAAATTGATGCGGATCCCGTGCTTGTGGATTTTCACGCGGAGGCAACAAGCGAGAAAATCGCATTCGGATACTATGCGAACGGTAAAGTCTCGGCGGTTTTGGGCACGCACACGCACGTCCAGACAAACGACGCACGGATATTGGACAAAAGAACCGCATATATCACGGATGTAGGGATGTGCGGAACGATTGATTCGGTGATAGGGCTCGACAGAGATGTAGCATTAAAGCGCTTTTTGACGCTTCTTCCTTACGGTTTCAAAGTAGGGGATGGGCGTGCAAAATGCGACTTCGTCTACATTGAAACGGATAACAACGGAAAGGCGGTGAAAATTGAACCTCACACAATTGCAGAAGAGGATTGACAAAGAGATACCGAAAATCGCAAAGAAACTCGCCGAAAATTCAGAGCAGATGTTCCTTGTGGGCGGTGCTTTGAGGGATATTGTTTTCGGAAAAAAGCCCGCGGATTTTGATTTCGTCATTTCTGACATAGAAAAA
>JAGHAO010000229.1 GCA_021161495.1 Caldisericaceae bacterium
CCCCCCTGAAACAATCCTGCAAAAAAGAGAGGAATAAATGTAAGGAAGAGCAAAAAAACGGAAGAATTTAAAATTCTGTTCTGCGAAATCTTTTTAGATTTAAGTTCTTGCGCTTTCCGTGTTTTTTTTCTTTTCATAGCAAAATTATAGGATGAAATTATTTGAAAACCAAATCATTTTTCATAGATGATTATGCGTCGAAACCATGCTGGATTTTCGCCGCTTTTACCGTGTTTTTCAACAGCATCAATGTGGTGAGGACGCCGATTCCTCCGGGAACGGGAGTTACGGCTCCCGCAACGCGGATCACGTCTTCGAAATCCACGTCACCCACGAGTTTTCCGTTCACTTTGTTAATTCCCACGTCTATAACCACGGCTCCGGGTTTTACGAAGTTGCTGTTTATCATTTTAGGTTTTCCTGTTGACACAACTAATATATCGGCCGTTTTTGCAACTTCAGGCAAATTCCTCGTGTGGGAGTGGCAAATCGTAACGGTGGCATTCTCTTTCAAAAGAAGGAGTGCCGCAGGTTTTCCCACGATGTTGCTTCTTCCTATTACAACCGCCCTCTTCCCGTCGATCGGAACGGTTCTTTTGATTGTTTCAATAACGCTTTGCGCAGTCGCAGGGATAAAATTCGGTGTTCCTTCTAAGAGTTTTCCCATATTTACGGGGTGAAAACCGTCTATGTCCTTTATCGGATCGATTGCATCAAGCACTTTTTTTGCGTCGATCCCTTCCGGAAGGGGAAGTTCCAGCAAAATACCGTTTATTTCTTTCCTATCATTGAGTCTTTTTATAACATCGAGGATTTCTTTTTCCGTAACTTCCCCCGACATTTTGTAATGTTCCGCGTAAATTCCTCTCTTTTCCGCCTGCCTCCTGATACTTCTCGCATAGGTCGTGCTTGCTTTGTTGTCTCCCACTTGAATGATGGTAAGGGAGGGAGTAATGCCTTTTCTTTTCAAATTTTCTATTTCCTGGGCGAGTTCGCCGTCGACTTCCATTGCAATTCTATTTCCGTCTATTATCTTGTTAATTTTGCACCTCCTATCTTTTTGAAATTATTATACTAATTTTCCGCAAAAATGATATAATTCGGATATGAAGCAAATAGGAGAAATCATTCTCATAAATTTCCCCGTTGTTATAGCGGAGGGAAAAAGAGGAAAACTTCCGCCTATCGGAGGAATAGTGAAAACGGATTCCGATTTTTTAGGAATTGTTGTTTCACATACGGTTGAAAGCAAAATTCCGGGAAGGACGGCGGTGGCATACTGGAAGAAACCGTCGGAACTCGAAAGAGAACAGCCTCAGACTTTCGAACTTATGAGGTGGCTTTTCCAGGTGGTGATTTTCGGGAGCGAAAGAAACGGCACGGTTGAAATTTCTCTGCCTGAAAGGTCTGTGGAAATTCATTCCCTTTTGTTCGAAACAGGGGGTAAAGTGGCGGGCAAACTTTTCCATAAGAAAGCGTTTTTCAATTTCATATTCGGGGCGGATTCGGAACTTTTCCCGCAGAGGAATGAAATCGTCTTGCGTATGTTGAACAGTTACTTTTCTTCGGTTCCCGAGGAAGAGCGGAAATCCGAATACGTGAAGATATTTTCCAACCTTGCTCGCATTTTGCGGAATGATTACCCCTCTCTCAAAAAACTTATGGACGGGGTGAGGGTATGATAGGATTCCTCAAATCTGGTTCGCTTGAAAGCGGGTTTATCGTAAGGCTTTCCGGTGATGTCAATCCGGAAACGCTCCGAATAGGAGATTTTGTCGTGATAAACGGGGAACTTTACGATTATTTCGGAATAATCGAAGACCTTGTTATCACCTCTTCTTCGGAAGATGTGTTTTTCGACCCTCCGGAATCGGAATACGAAAAAGAGGCGCTCAAAGGAACGTTCATCTTTTCCGAAGCGCTCGTCTCCCCGTACCTTATGGTGGAAAAAGGAACGGGAAGTGTTGTGTCCGTGAAAACGATTCCTCAACACTTTTCTCCCGTGAAGAAGGCGCTGGCGGAAGATTTTGCCAAAATTTTCGGAGAAAATGTCGAGAATGCTTTTTCCGTGGGCACTCCTCTCACGATGGAAGAGCCCATTTACATTTCCTTGAAGGAACTTTCCAAGCGGAACAATGCAATCTTCGGGATTACGGGCTCGGGGAAAACGTTCCTTGCGAGGATTATTTTCTCCGGAATGATAAAGCAAAACGTTTCCTCTCTTTTGATATTCGATATGCACAACGAATACGGAAGGTTTGCAAAAAGCGAGGATAAGAAAAAAATAAAGGGCTTGAAAGCCATCTTCGACAACAAGGTGAAAGTTTTCGACGTGTCGAAAAAGAACGAAGACGCGGATGAATTTATAACGATACCCTACAAAGACATCAAAGCAGCCGACGTGGAAATGCTCTCCACGATTCTCAATTTTTCGGACAAATCCGCAGAGACGGCGTTCATCATAGAGCGCAAGAAGGGGACGGGCTGGCTCGAATATGTGCTCTCCCTGGAAGGCCTGGGAGAAAAGGAACTTGCCGAAAGGGCGGAAGAGATCGGAGTAAATGCGTCTGCACTCGGCGCACTCGTCCGCCACCTTTTGAAGTTCAAGAGGCTCGGCTTCATTAAAAATACGAACGAAGAAAGCAGTGTGAGGAAAATCCTGAAATATTTGAAAGCAGGCGTTTCCGTTGTGGTGCAGTTTTCCGGAAATGCGGCGAGCAACCCGCTTGCGTATTTTACCGTTGCAAATGTAATATCAAGAAGGATTCACGACGAATTTGTCAATATGAGCGAAGAGGAGCGCGAAAAATCGAGAGTTATGATTGTGATCGAGGAAGCGCACAAACTTCTTTCGACCGAATCCAAGGAGAAAAACATTTTCGGGACAATTGCGCGCGAAATGAGGAAATTCAACGTTACCCTGTTTATTGTGGACCAAAGGCCTTCGGAAATAGACGCCGATGTTCTTTCTCAGGTGGGAACGCGCTTTGTCCTTCAACTTATGGACGAGAAAGATATGAACGCGGTTTTCCAGGGTGTAGGCGGAGGTGCAAAACTCAAAAAGATTTTAAGAACTCTCCAACCGCGTGAAGCCCTCGTTTTCGGATACGCCGTGCGTATGCCGATTGCGGTGAGGGTGAGGGAATACGGGGAAGAATTTTTCAAAGAAATGGAAGAAGGCTCGAAAATTCCGACGGACGAAGCGGAAGAAGACCTTTTTTAAGGAGGCGGTGATATGTATCCTATTTTTCTGCACATAGGGAAATTTACGATAAGGACTTACGGAGTGATCGTCGCATTGGCGGTTATTGCCGGCATTCTCGTTGCAATGCATTACTCGAACAAACTCAAGGTGAC
>JAGHAO010000172.1 GCA_021161495.1 Caldisericaceae bacterium
CCCATTATGTTCCCCCGGAAGTCATAGAACCTGCTTGCTTTTCCCCAAAGAATTCTTCTTTCTCCTTTTAAGCGGGCATTTTCCACTATTGCGGTGATCGCTCCGTTTTCGTATTTTACGGATTTATACCTCTTATCCGGCTTTTTTCCCGTTAAAGTGTAATCTATAAGGATGGGTATTCTTTTGCCGTAGAGAGGGATTGCATACTCATAATTTCCTTTTCCTAATATGTCCTTTTTGGAAACGTCCGTCATATTTTCTGCGGTTTTGTTCCATACGATTACCTTTCCGTTCTTATTAACTGCAAACAGAATATCGGGTATAAACTCAATAATGCTCTTCATTAATGCTATACCCCTGGAATTTGCTTCCGATTCCCTATATTCCTTTATATTTGACACATCCACAACCGAGAGCACAAAATAAGATTCGGAAAGGATTTTCGACACGTAAAAAAACCTCATTATATAGGAAGAATTGTTTCTCTTTGCAAGGATAATCTGTTTGTCGTTTTTGCAGTCTATATATTGCCAGGCTTTATTTTTGACGGTGAAAAAACTTAGGATAAACTCCGTAGCGCTCATTCCTTTGATCTCTTCAAATTTTACGCCAATAATTTCAAAAATCCTGGAATTTGCGGTTACTATTTTCTCATTGCTGTCAAAAATAACAAGCCCCATAGAAGCGTTGTTTATAAAATCCGTTATGACTTTTTCAATTATCATATTTACCCCTCATTTTATTATAAACGCAAAATACCATTTTACAAATCGAGGGATGCTTTTACGAAGCCCGCGAACAACGGTGCAGCTTTGTTCGGGCGGGATTTAAATTCCGGGTGTGATTGTGTCGCAACAAAAAATTTGTGTTTTGTTATCTCTATAAATTCCACGAGTCTGCCGTCGGGAGATTCTCCTGAAATGGTGAGTCCGTTTTTCTCTAAGATTTCTCTGTAATCGGGGTTTACTTCGTATCTGTGCCTGTGCCGTTCGCTGACCACCTTTTTTCCGTAAAGGGCGTATGTTTTCGTCCCTTCTTTCAGGACTGCGGGATACGCTCCGAGGCGCATTGTTCCGCCTTTGTCCGTTATATTTTTTTGTTCGGGTAAGATGTCTATAACCGGGTATTTCGTGTTCGGATCGAACTCCGTGGAATTTGCGCCTTCCAAATGGCATACGTTCCGCGCAAATTCGATTACCGCACATTGCAGGCCCAAGCATATTCCCAAAAAGGGAATGCCGTGCTCTCTTGCGTATCGGATTGCTGAAATTTTCCCTTCGATTCCCCTTGTTCCGAAACCTCCGGGTACGAGGATTCCGTTCACGTCTCCGAAAAGCTCTTCTATGTTTTCATTTTGCACGGCCTCAGAGTCAATCCATTTTATTTTTACCGAGGAGTCAAAAACCGCTCCTGCATGATTCAGCGCTTCTATAACGCTGAGGTATGCGTCTTTCAGTTTTGTGTATTTCCCGACTATTCCGATTGTAACAGACCTCTTCGGGTTTAATACTTTGTTTGTAAACTCACACCACTTTTCCAAATCGGGGTTCCGTTTTTCGCCGAACAGTTTTTCCGTGATCAAGTCTCCTAAGGACTGCTTCTCGAAAATCAAAGGGACTTCGTATGTGCTTTTTGCGTTCCTTGCTTCGATAATCGCGCGTTTTTCAACGTCACAGAAAAGGGACAGTTTGTCTTTCGTTTTTTCGTTCAAAGGTACTTCTGTCCTGCATACAAGTACGTCAGGCTGTATTCCCATTCCTCTGAGTTCCCTCACGCTGTGCTGCGTAGGTTTTGTTTTCACTTCGTTCGACATTCTGAGGTGCGGAAGCAGTGAAACGTGAATATAAAGCACATTTTCCCTACCTATGTCTTTTTTGATCTGCCTTATTGCTTCGATAAAAGGTTGGCTTTCTATGTCTCCTACCGTCCCGCCGATTTCCGTAATCGTAACGTCTGAATTTTTCCCAAGAGAGAATAGAACGGATTTTATTTCATTTGTAACGTGCGGGACTATTTGCACCGTTTTCCCGAGATACACTCCTTTTCTTTCTTTTGTGATAACGCTTAAATATATTTTTCCGGTTGTTATGTTGTTGTCTTTTGTCAAGTTTCTGTCTGTAAAACGTTCGTAATTTCCTATGTCAAGGTCCGTTTCTCCTCCGTCTTCGGTAACAAAAACTTCTCCATGTTCATAAGGAGACATTGTTCCCGCATCTATCTGCAAGTAAGGGTCTATTTTCACCATATTGACGTCATAAGAGCGAACTTTTAGAAGCATCCCTACTGAGGATGCGGTAATTCCCTTTCCTATCGACGATGCAACTCCGCCTGTAATAAATATAAATTTCAATTTTCATCACCTCTTTTAAAACAATATCGAATTATATCAAAATTCAGCTTATTGACAAATCTCAAAATTATGATATTGTATTAATACAATGATTAAAATATACGTAAATCCTTACGACAGCAAGCCTCTATATAGGCAGATTGTCGGCGAGATAAAAAATATAATTGCAAGTGGAGAGTTGAAAGAAGGAGAGAAACTTCCCACAGTCCGGGAGTTAGCCCTTTCCCTCAGCGTAAATCCGAATACCGTTGCAAGAGCGTACAGAGAACTCGAACGGGAAGGTTTTATAGAAACGTTCACAGGGAAAGGAACATTTGTAAGTAGGAAGGTAAGTGCAAAGGTTTCCGGCAAACTCGAGCAACTTATAAGGGCGGTAATAATAGAATCGAGGAGAAACGGGATAACAATCGAAAATTTATGCAAAAAAATAAAGGAAAGGAGTGAGGAGTTATGATTTTAACAACGCTTGATTACGTACCCGGAAAAGAAGTCAAAGAAGTTTTGGGAGTCGCGATGGGAAACATTGTGCGTGCAAAGAACATCGGGCAGGACATCCTTGCAGGCCTCAGGAACATTGCCGGAGGCGAGGTAAAAGAATACACGCAACTCTTAAAAGAAGCGAGGGAAGAAGCGATTGAACGAATGAAAAAATACGCCGAGGAAATGGGGGCGGATGCCGTTTTAAACGTGCGTTTTGTAACATCTTCCGTAATGCAGGGCGCTGCGGAACTGCTTGCGTACGGAACCGCAGTGAAATTAGAATAGAAAAATGAATATCCTGAAATGCGAAAATCTGACAAAGTCGTACGGGAATGTAAAGGCTCTGAATGAGTTTTCTTTTACGGTCCCCCGGGGGAGCATCACGGGCCTTTTGGGGCCTAACGGTGCCGGAAAAACAACAACCCTTAAAATAATTAACGGGCTTATAACGAAATACGGCGGCGAGGTCGAAATTTTCGGCGAAAAAATCTCTCCGGGGAATTTTTCTTACAGAAGAAAAATAGGGTTTGTCCCGGAGGAATTTTCTCTTTACGAGTATATGAAAGGAACGGAAATCATTGCGTTCAACGGAGAACTTACGGGGAAAAGCGGAGAAAAAATCATAGAAAATTTGCAAAGCGTATTCAATCTGCCTCTTGAAAGAAAAATTGCCACATATTCGCGCGGAATGAGATAACTCCTTTCTCTTTACCTTGCGCTTCAAACAAATCCCGAACTTCTCGTGCTGGACGAGCCTACCGACGGGCTCGATCCCATTGTCCGCTCCAAATTGTTCGATTTTATTTTCGATTATGTTGCTCGCTTCAAAACAACAATTCTTTTTTCTTCACACATACTTTCCGAAATCGAGCGCATTTCCGACAGAGTGATATTTATAAAAAACGGAAGACGCATACTTGAAGAGGATATAGATTCGCTAAAAGAAAATTCGGCGCTGTTTGTTGCAAAGGCAAAATCCGGAAATGCAAAGATTCCCGGCTTTGTGACTTATGAAGAAAAAGATGGTTTTATGGAAATTCGCGCAATCGGGAACGCAAAAGAAGCGGAAGAAAAACTTCGGGACGCGGGTTTTGAGGTTGTAAAGAAAATCCCCCTTACATTCGAAGAAATCGTCGTAAGCTATACGGAGGCCTACAAATGAAGGCGATACTTAAAAAAGAATTTCGCGAAAACATTATGAAATTTATTGTGGAAACGGCGTTGCTTTCCGGAATTTCGGCAACACTGATACCATTGGGCTTCAAATTGCTTGTGGACATCGAAAAAGAAAATCCGCTTATAAGTTCGAGATACGGCCCTCTTCTTGCACAATTAAGAGACCTTAACGTATTTGTCCGTTCGCAGTGGTTCGGAAAAAATCTGCTGGAACTTGCAATTCTCTTTGCCGTGATAAACGGGATCGGTATAGTTGCAGGGGAATACGAGAGAAAGACAGCGATCTTCCTGTTTTCGAGGCCCGTCTCAAGGAAAAGCGTATTTTTCGGGAAAATTGTTGTGGCAATTCTTTATACGCTTATTCCGATTATAATATCTACCTTCTTTATTCTTCCGTCCGTGAAAACAGTCCCTCAAAGCCTCGATATGCCGATTTTTTTCAAACTTTTGATTCAGGCATTGTTTGCCTCGACTCTTACCGTCGTAATTGCGGGTATTGCGTCAATTATAGTTAATGACAGGGTAAAAGGCGGGTTAATCATCCTATCTTGCATAGTAGGAGATATTATTCTTGCATCCGTTCTGAAATGGAATTTTATTAATTATTCTCTGCTGTTTACGGGAGATTTTGTAAAAACCCTTCTTATCTCATCCGTTGGAACTGTCCTTGCATTGGGTTTGTCCTTCCATTTGATAGAGAAAAAAGAATTCTGAGTTAAAGATATTAAAAAAATTCCGGTGTGTATCTTTTTGCAGAGATGCAGGAGACGGCCGGTGACGAGTATTTTATAGAAAGCAAAACCCCGGGATGTTCGGTTTCCCGGGGCGATAATGCCGTTCTATTTGAAAAGCGCTTTCCACTCGCTGAGCCACAATTTAAAGTTCAGTATTAAGTGGATTCCTATAAGTCCGGACATTACAAATCCTATTAACGTATGAATCTTGGTAAGAGCTCGTTTACTGAAACCCCAAAAACTCCATCCGTTTGCTTTTGCAAGCAAACCATGAGGAGCAACGTGAAGCCCTACTCCGGTGAAAAATACAATAACAAATGTAATAAACAGTAAAAGCGATATTACGGCACGCCATTTTGCAATTTTCATTTTTAGCCTCCTATTCTGTGCAAGTGACTTATTATACAATACTTATCGATTCTGCAAAACCATTTCGAACCCGCAAATCTCATCTTTTTAATAATACAAGGACAAAATGAATGCAATGTGAAACCTTAACTTGATTTCGAAATTTTTTGGTATAATGGCTCCGTGAAAAGAAATCTCCGAATTGCGTTGCTTTTACAGATTATCGTATCCGGAGTCCCGCTTATGGCAGACCTCTTCATTCCGGAGTTTGCCGTAAAGTTGGGTGCGAGCAA
>JAGHAO010000209.1 GCA_021161495.1 Caldisericaceae bacterium
GAAGGGTGCCCTCCGTTCCATAAATTATGCGCTCGAAGCGGAAAAAATACATCGCGAGCTTTACGATAATGCAAAGAGAGAACTTGAGGATGGCAAAGAAGTTAAATTGGACAAGATTTATATTTGTCCCGTTTGCGGGTACACGGTAGTAAGGGAGGCGCCTGAAAAGTGTCCCGTTTGCGGCGCGCCGAAGAGTTCGTTTAAAGAATTTTAAGGAGGCGAAAAGGTGAAAAAATACAGATGCGTAATCTGCGGCTATATTTATGACCCTGAACAAGGCGACGACACACAAGGAATACAACCTGGAACAAAATTCGAAGACCTCCCTGATGACTGGACTTGCCCTCTTTGCGGAGCAACAAAAGATCAGTTTGAAGAAGTGGGAGAATAACTTGTAGTTGAATCTACTTGGTAAATACACACAGACGGAATTACAGGTAGCAAGCCGGTTTACGTGTTTAAGGTTAATATTTAGGTAAAAGCGAATCTCTCGAGCTCTTGATAAGCGTAGTTTTGTTTTTTAGAGGTTCTGTTTGAATATTGTTAAAACCGACTTTAAGGTGTAATATGAGAGGGTGGTGATGCCACCCTTTTTAATCTTTAATCGGAGGTGATTTTATGGATAACTTTGTATTTAATTTACCTACAAAGATTATTTTCGGAAGGGGAGAATTCTCCAAAATCGGAGAACAGGCTAAACTTTTAGGTAAAAAAGCGCTGATAATTACAGGAAGGCATTTTGCAAAATCATCGGGGCTTCTCGACAAAGCGGAAAAACTTTTGAAAGAAAACGGAGTGGAATTTGAAGAATTTTGCAAAATCGAACCAAATCCGGAGAGTGATACGGTAAACGAGGGCGGTAAACTCGCGCGCCAAATAGGAGCGGATTTTCTCATAGGGTTGGGTGGCGGAAGCGTAATAGATGCTACAAAAGCAATTTCGGTTGTTGCGGTTACGGGGAGGGATGTGTGGGATTTCTGCGAGAAACCTCCAAAAGCAAAAGTTCCCGAAAAAACACTTCCGATTCTGGCGGTAATTACCGTTGCGGCAACAGGTTCGGAAGCAGATTCCGGCGGAGTGATTACAAATAGCAAAACAAGAAATAAAAGAGCGATTTTCGGAGAAGCGCTTTTCCCGAAAATTTCCATTGTGGATCCCTTGCTAACTTTGACTGTTCCGAAGAAGCAGACGATTGACGGTGTGATTGATATGATTACGCATATCTTTGAAAGTTATCTTTCTTCGCATGCCGACGCACCGGTTAGCGACAGAATATCCGAAGTATTAATCAAGGAGGCGATGAAACAAGGTGAAATTGTATTTAATGATTTGGAAAATATAAGGGCCAGAGAATCTCTTTCTTGGATTTCAACTCTCGCACTTTCAGGTTTTCCTTCAGCCGGAAGGAGAGGGCCGTTCCCTATGCATAGGTTAGAACATCCGATTTCCGGAGTTTACGGAATTGCGCACGGCAGAGGACTTGCCGCATTGATGCCCGCATTCTTGTATCACACGAAAGATATGCACGCTGACAGATTAAAGTTATTTGGTAAAAATGTGCTCTCCACCGATTCGCCTCAAAAAACGATCGAAAGGATTGTACATTGGATGAAAAAAGTGGAGGCATTTGTATCACTTAAAGAACTTGGTGTAAAGTACGAAGATCTGAAAAAACTCACCGATATGGCAATATCGGACGACGGAGGAACGAACTCGATAAGAGCGAGAGAACCGATAAGCAGAGAGAAAATTCTTGAAATTTACAAAACGGCTTACAATTACAAGGATCTGTTCAGAAAAGCGTGATAATGAATCGCAAAGAGAAGGTTGTCCTTTTAGGCATATTCGTAAATATTTTTCTCGCAACATTTAAACTCGCCGTAGGTTTTGTAAGCGGCAGCATAGGGCTGATTGCGGACGGCATACATTCTTCCAGCGATATCATTGCTTCAGTTGCTCTGTTTCTCGGCGTAAAACTTTCATCGCGGAAGTCAAAACGTTTTCCGTTCGGTATGTATAAATTGGAAAACCTGATTTCACTTTTTACTTCGTTTGCAATATTCTTCGCCGGATATGAAATTTTGCGAGAGATACTCTTTTCTAAGACGCACTATGAACTGAAACATATTTGGGTTGCTATTTTTGCGGAGTGTGCCGCAGTTCTGATAACATACCTTTTTTCGGGATACGAATCCCGAATAGGAGCAGAAGAGGAATCTCCCGGGCTTATTGCGGATTCAAGACATATGCGCTCCGATATGCTTTCGTCTCTTATTATTGTTGCGGGACTTATCGGGACGCTTTTTCATTTCTCATATTTTGACAAAATAGCAGCGCTTATAGTTGCCATTCTTATATTTAAGGCGGGTTATGAAGTTGCACTTGATGCAATAAGAGTGCTGCTCGATGCTTCGGTGGATTACAAGACCCTGGACAAAATGAAAGAAATCATCGAGCGCTCGCCTTTTGTAAAGGAAATAAAAGAAGTAAACGGGAGAAACTCGGGAAGTTATAAATTTTTGGAAGCAATTGTTACATTGAAAGTAAAAGACTTGGAAAAAGCGCACAGGATAATTTCGGAAATAGAAAGCGAAATAAAAAAAGATATACCGCACGTGGATTCTGTGATTATACATTACGAACCTGCAGAAAAAGAAGAAAACATTATTGCCATACCTCTAAAAACGCCTGAAAAAATTTCTGAAGAATTCGGTGAAGCGCCTTATTTTATGCTTGTCCGTATTAAAAACGGAAAGGCAATAAAAGAAGAAATTGTTAAAAATCCAAACAGGAATTCTGAGCGCGGCAAAGGGATAAAAACCGCTGAATGGCTGGCAAAAAACGGAGTTGATAAACTTATAATAAGGAAAGAAATAAAATCTCCCGGTCCGAAATACGTATTCGAGGACTACGAAATTGAATTGGCAATAACAGACAAACAAAATGTCGAAGATATTATTAAAGAAATCGAAAACAAATAAAAAACTTTTATCCAGGCACCTCTCACTAATAGGCCTTATACTTGGGCATTTTACCGTGGATTGGTATTCCGGAATTCTAAAACCGTTACTTCCGCAAATTATGCAGATATTTTCTTTAACCGCAGGCCAAACTGCATTAATCCCGTCTGTGCTTGGAATTTTGACTGCTTTCTTTCAGCCGTTCAGTGCAGCCTTTGGTGAGAGATTCGGAGAAAAATTCATTGTAATTTTCAGTATTATGCTTTCAGCGGTTTTCATTCCTTTAATTGGTATTTCAAAATCGCTTATCATTTTCCTTTTATTCCTTTCGATAGGTATGATAGGTAATTCAATGTTTCATCCCAATGCAGCATCTCTTGTGGGAGATTTAGGCTTTGAGAAAAGCCATACTGTTATGTCTATATTCTCGATTGGAGGAACGATAGGTTCAGGGCTTGCCCCGGTTATGATAATTGTTTTTGTTAATAAGTTCGGATTTGCAAAAATGCCTGTTTTATCCATTGCAGGTATTATTTTGAGCGTTGCTATTGCTATAATGATTTTTTCAGGAAGAGAAAAACAAAAACAGAAGAAGGAAATTATTTTCAATTTTAAGAGCCTTTTTGCCAAAAACGGAATTTTTCCCTTGCTTTTAGTTAACATACTGCGAAGCCTTTCGATTATCGGATTTTCCACCTTGATACCATTGTATCTTACGGCAATAGGATATTCTCCGATTTGGGGAAGTTATTTTCTAACGTCATCACGTTTCTCGGGAGCCATAGGAACTTACCTTGGTGCCGCTCTCTCGGATCGCATCGGGCCAAAAGCCGTCAATAAGATTTCTCTCTTGTTTGGAACATTATTTGGAATTGCGTTCTTTGTATTCGGAAATATTTATCTTATGCTAACTGCGTTTTTCTTCGCATTCCTGTTCTGGTTTTTTACAATGGGTGCAAATGTTACTTATATGCAAACCCTTATTCCCGAAAAGAAAGGTATGGCATCAAGTTTAAGTATGGGAATATCCTGGGGTGCTGCAAGCGTTATACTTTCCGTATTGAGTGCTTTTATTGATGTTATCGGCCTTAAAATAGTATTTTATATTGTATTTGCTGCTTCTCCTGTTGCTTTTTTACTCTCGTTCAATCTTTTTGAGCCTAAAAAACAGCATTACAATTAGTCTCATTCCATTTTTGCCGTTTTAAGGCGTTTTAAGGCACATATAGGTATATTTACCTTTAAAATTCCCTTAGATACCCCTTAAAACGCGTTTATTCGTCAAAATTGCAATGCACCCTTTTATAACCAGTGTTTTTTGAGTATTTTTTTCTTTTTAGGTGTAGTTTTTATTTAGTATCTAAGCAATATGTCTCTATTGCTTAGATATAATCCCTAACAAAAAATAAGATAAATAAAGAGTTATTTAGCAATAACGGTATAGACGAAATATAGAAGGCAAAACTAAATTAAACTATAGCAAATAAGCCCGTTTGACGATCTCGGTATTTATGCATATATTAATAGAAAAAATCGGGAGGGTAAAATGAAAGTATATGTTGCAGAACCGTTATTTACTCCGGGAGAGAGAAGATACGCCGAAGAAATAGACGCATTAGTTAGAGACCTCGGTTTTAACACGTATTTACCGCATAGAGATGCTGGTGTTTTTGAAAGAGGCAAAAGTTCATCGAGAACCTTTTTTGAAAATGATTTAAAGGAACTTAAAGAATGTGCATTCGTCGTGGCTATTCTGAACGGCACAGACGTGGACTCCGGAACAGCGTGGGAAATAGGATATGCCTATGCAATAGGAAAACCCGTTTACGGAATTTTGGAAGATACAAGAAAGCCAACACTCGATTTGCTAAATCCTATGATTGTAAATTCAATCGTAAAAATCGCCTTGAATAAAGAAGAACTCGAAACCACACTTAAAGAAATTAAAAGTATTGATTGTTAATGTTCTTTAGCAGCTATTTGATATTTAATTTTTTTCGGAATAATTCGGGAACACTACAAAAACCATTTAACGAATACTACTGTCAGAAGAAAATTGCTGCTATCCTCCAAATTAGGATTTTTGGAGTATATTTATTGTATTGAGAGATCATAAAAAATTAATAAGAAAAAAGCTATTGTAAAATATGGTATAAGACAGGAGGCAAAAATGAAGAAAAATATCATAGTTGTACTCACTGTGATTATTGCAATAATTAGAGTAGGGTTATATTTTTGGTTTAATTCTCCTCAGTATGGGTTGAAAATTACAAAATTTGAAATCCACAACTATTATAATGATGAGGAAATCTACGGGGTATTAACAAATCGAACCAGTAGAGAATTTTCGCATATTGTTATTGAATTTGCCGCTTATGATAAAGATAATTATCAAGTTGGAACATTCAGTACTATTATTGGTAATTTACAGCCACATAGTAAAACCAGATTTCATAC
>JAGHAO010000128.1 GCA_021161495.1 Caldisericaceae bacterium
AACCCTGAAAAAGTTCGGAATAACGGCGGTTTTTGTTTCGCACAATATGGAAGAGGCGTATTTTTTCGGAGGAAGAGTAGGCGTTATGCAGAACGGAAAACTCGTTCAAATCGGAACGCCTGATGAGATAAAATACAAGCCCGCAAGCGAATTCGTCGCTTTCACATTCGGAGAGGTAAATATTTTCACCTGCACCGTGAAAGAAAGCGTAAACGGTGTTTCCGTTGCAAGATGCGGAAGTTTTGAGATAAAATTTTTGGGTGATTTCGAAATCGGAAGAAAGTTAAAACTCGCCGTCCGCCCGGAAGATATCGTTATCTCCCCCAAACAGGTGCAAACAAGCGCAAGGAATGTGATCAGGGGTAAAATTTCCGAAATTTTGAGCAGGGGCCCGCTCGTGAAAGTGGTTATAAATTGCGGAAATAAAGTGTCGGTTTACGTTTCGAAACAATCTTTTGAAGAGTTGAACCTGAGCAGAGGAAAAGAAGTCTCTTTGCGGTTCAAGATCACGGCGCCGCACGTTTTACCCGATAAATGAATCTTTTCCCGTAAGTTTCTTGTCGATGTAGAGGTATGCAATAATCACGGCCATTTCCGCCATCGTAAGCGTGAAGTTGTTCTGCAAAAACGAAACGAAAAAGGAGAGTAAATCCACCAAGCCTATAGCAACAATAAGAAGTATCGTTTCGACAACCTGTATTTTGAAATTCTTCTTTGCGATCTTCCCCGCTTTGAGGCGGTTAAAAGAACTCGAAACGATAACCACGCCCACAATAACCATAATCGCCATACTAACGGTAAACCTTTGAATGTTTTCCATACGGATATTGTAATAGGAAAACAGGTTAATTACAAGGAGCGCCCGTTATTCCGAATATCATATTTTACTTCTCCGCGCGCATTTCACGGAATGCCTTTTTCCAGCCTATTGCGGGGTCTTGTTTTTCAGCGTCTCGTCGTCCTGCACTCTTTTCCTCGGGATACATTGCCCCGAGTTTTATTTCAGGATTTTGTCTTTTTCCCGTCATTCCGCGCTCCTTTCCTCGCCGAAGGCGAGCACTTGTTTCAGAGTCCCGAAGTAGTCATTCCGGACTTGATCCGGAATCTCGTCTTTTTCTGTTTTTGGGTTCACTTTAATGAACGAATTAAAAACAAGACCCTGAATAAATACATTTCAGGGCGACAACAAAGAATAAGAGTTTCGAGGGAAATTTGCGGAAAAATTTGTAAATAATATTTATTTTGTTTATAATGTAAACAAAATAAACTATGAAGGGGATGCGAAAAATGAAAAGAAAAGAAAGTGTTTTGTCGGTAAGATTACCGGAAAGTCTTAAGGAACAGATAGAAAAAATTGCAAAGGCGACGGAACGCCCGAAGAGTTATTTTGTTAAAAAGGCTCTTGAAATGTATCTCGAAGAAATTAGCGATTATGCCATTGCACTTGACAGATATACCGATAAAGATGCCGAGTATCTTACTACCGAAGAGGTAAAACGGGAGATTGGGGTATAAAGTTCTCTGGCACAAAGATGCCGTAAAAGAATTAAAACAAATTGATAAAAAAGACGCCTCCGAAATAATAGATAAGGTTACGAACTATCTCGTAAAAGAGCCCTTTAAATTGGGGAAACTGTTGAGAGGAAATTTGAAAATGTTCAGAAGATACAGGCTTGGTAAATACAGGGTGATATACACCGTTAATGCGAAATCTCATACCTTAATGGTGCTGCGTATAGGTAAAAGGGATAAAATATATAAATCAAAATAGAACAATAATGAACTTCGGCTGATTCCCGCTATCGGGTATGCCGTTTTTCACTAAAATTCTTTACGCAACAATCTTGCTTGTTAATGCAGGTGTTCTGAGTTTGAGTTACGACGCCTCGGGGTGGCAGGACAGTTAGTCACTCTGCACTCCTTTCCTCGCCAAAGGCGAGCACTTGTTTCGGCACCTCGTCTTTTTAATAGGAGTTTCGAGGGAAAGGTGTTCCCTCAAATTGAAGACCCTGAGTAAAAACACCTCAGGGTGACAGGACAGGGGTTATTCCGAACTTGATCCGAAATTTCCTCACGGGTGTTCTTTATTTGAAAATTTCCCAAAAAAGGCATACAATTGGTTAAGAGGATTAAAAATGAAAAATATATCAAACTATGAGAAACCGAAAAATGAAACTTACGAACGCTTTTGGCGAAACAGATTCGCCGAACTCACGGACGAGACACAGGAATCTTCGAAATTGAAAACGGCAAAGACCTTAACATCTCTTTCCTTTTCGTATCTTGCACTTTTCTTGATTTCCGCAGCGGAGAGCTTACTCAACAGCCCGTTTTTCAAATCAATCGGAAATAAAGGAATAAACATACTGCTTGCCTTATTCTCCGTTTTATTAGTTGCTTCCTATGTTCTAATGGTAATTATTTCGGGTAAAAAACGTATTTACAGCGATTCCGTTTTGGATTCGAAGAAATTTTCCGCTCAAGGGATGTACGGGGCATCGGTATCTGTCGGTGTGTCAATAGTGCTTGCCCTTTTAGGGATTTTTATGCCGCGCTTTTTTTACGCATCGGCGGCAGTCTCATTTGTTTTTATAATTCTGCAGATGTATTATTTTTCTCGCACCGTAGCTTCTTTTATCGCCATTTTAACGGGCACAGTAGCGATTTCCTTTTTCCCCGCTTATTTTGTTCTTTATCCGATATATCCGCTTGCATCCGTCGCATTTTTTATCGGCGCGTTGATCACTGCGGGGCTCTTTGAGGCGGCAAAAAACATATGACAAGGTTTCCGAAATCTTTCGAACTTGCGGAACTTGTTTATAAACCGTTTTTGTGGTATTTGAACGACAGCGAAAAACTAATCGAATCCGCAAAGGAGAATCCGAAAATTGAGTTTTTTAAAGAAGGCAAGGAAAAATCAAACTCGAAAAATAACGATTGGAAAGTTCTTTCTTTTGCATTGCTTGCGACGTGCATCGCACTTTTTGCGTTCGTAATTTTCCTGTCCGTCCGTTTAAGGGAGGCGGTTAAAAAATGAAAAAGCAAGTTGCGCTGATTTTACTCTTTGCGCTTTTCGTTTCGGTTTTTTCCGGGTGTAATGTTTTCTCGAAGCCTCAAAGCGTTCATTTTGAAGAGATAAAATCGTTTACCGCCGAAGAGAAAAAGTTGAAAACAGATACCTGTGTTATAACCAAAAAAATCCTCGTAAACCCTGCAAACAGGCAAGAAATTTTTGTTCTGACAAATGCGGGTTTTTTGCACTCCGAAGATGCGGGGGAGAGTTGGACGGTGCTGAACTTTCCGAAACCGGATATTATACAATTTGCGACAATTTCGGAAAACGGCACGCTGTATGCCGTAGGAGGATTGGGAAAATTGTATTCCTATTCGAAAAACGGGTGGAAATACATTTCCGGAATTAATTACAAGGTAGATATTACTTGCTTGTGCGCGGGCGTGAAAGACGTTTTATACGTAAAATCCGATTATTGGCTTTACAAATCGGAAGACGGAGGCATAAATTTTTACAAGATGAAACTCCCCGTTCTCCTTGATAGAACGGGGGATTACAAAGTTTACGTAAACCCTTTCAAAAGAAACGAAATTTACCTTTACGGAGGAATCGCAGATTACGTATCGGAAGATTCCGGAAACACGTGGAAAGGTTTGAACATTCCGCACGAAAAACCCTTTTCCGATTATCCGAGGCTTATTTCTCTTTGTGCGGAAAGTGCAAACTCGTTGCTCATTATTATAAACACTTCGTCGAAAGGAGGGACGGAGAGAAATAAATCTGCCGTATTCTCTTTCGACGGGAAAAATTGGAAAGTTGTTGCCGAAAATCTTCCTTTCGGAGGAGAAATATATGCAAATCCTTTCGACAAAAACGAACTTTTCCTTTGTTCGAGGAGTCTTTTTATGATAAAGAACAGCACTTTAACGCCTCACGGTTTGCTTGATTTCCCTGCTTGTGTTGCGGCTGTCGGAAAGGGGCGTATAATTGCGGCAAACTACTACGGAAAACTCTTTGTAATGAAGGAAGGGAAAGGCAGGGGGAACTTTGTCGGTAACCACGATGAGGAAGCGATAGTTTCCGCTATCTCAGTTTGCAACGGAAAAACGTACGCAGTTACCGACAGCAATCTTTACGCTTTGAAAAATTCCGGATCGGGCGAATCTATCATTGAAAGTGTTCACGGAAATATGGTGAGAGAAAAATTTTTCTTACCTTTTATAATTACTTTCCCCGAAAAAAACTGCCTTACGGTTTACGGGGTATGCGATGGCAACAGTTTTTCCATAATTTCTCGTGAAGGCGGAAAAACGAAGAAAACGGATCTCGGAGAGGAGTTTATTACGGATGTTGTTAAAGGGCCTTTGCCTTTCAGTGTCCTTATATCGACGTCGGAAGGCATTTACCTTTACTCTGCGGAAAGCGGAAAGTTAAAAAAATCGGCTTTGACGGAAAGGCTGTGAACTGCTTATATGCGGACAAAAACGCAATTTACGCCGGCTTGAACGATTTTTCAAGCGGAAATGGAATTTACAGAAGTGTTGATTACGTGAAAACATGGGTCCCGATCGATTCGGGAATGTTGGGCATAAAAGATGGGGAATTGGAGAAAGATATCCGGGAAAATGCAAAGCCAGTTGCAATTTATGCGGACGGGGAAGATATTTACGTTTCCGTTGATTTCTATTTTTCCGGGCAGCAAGACATCTTAATCGGGGAAGGCAAATTAAAGGCGGGGCTTTACGCTTCGAAAGACGGCGGAAAAAAATGGGAATACGTTTGGCCTCTCGTGGAAAATAAAAAATTCCCCGTTGTTTTTATAAACAAAATCTGGAAATACAAAGGCAAAGTTTTTGTTTTGGAACAAACGCAGTGCGATGGAGACAAAATTCTTTATTCTTCGGATTTAAAGAATTGGAAAACATTCGACGCCGTGGACCCCGTTTATCCTCGGGTAACGTCGCTGTATCCGGAAGAACCATCGGGCATTTTATACATAGGCACGTTCGGCAAAGTATATTCGGTGCCGCTTCCCTGATTGGAATGATATTCGGGACGATTTGATAATAGGCGCGCACCCGCACGTTGCTCAGGAAATAGAGGAATACGTTCCGAAAAATTCGAAAACGGGGAGACTCATTTTTTACTCTT
>JAGHAO010000171.1 GCA_021161495.1 Caldisericaceae bacterium
CATCATGAAAGATGGGATGGCAGAGGATACCCAGAAGGACATAAAGAAAAAGATATCCCATTAGGTGCAAGAATAATAAGCATAGTAGACTCATTCGATGCTATGATTAGTAATAGGCCATACAAAAAAGCAAAAACCATTATTGAGGCGTTAGAGGAAATAAAAAAAGAAAGCGGTCGTCAATTCGATCCAAAAATTGCAACAGTATTTGTAGATATGATAAAAAAGCTGATTAACGATAAGAAAATAATAAACAATCACGAGGAATTCGAAAAGTATTTTCCGAAAGATGCTAAAATAGACAAATGATTTTATTGATAATTGTATTAACCTCTTTCGCATTTTCCGTAATTATTAACAAAGGGCTGAGTGGAATTAAAAATAAAGAGATTAATGGATTTTCGTTTGTTATAATAGGTTTTATAATTCAGATATTGATTTTCAATGAAAAATTTGCAAATAGCTCGTATAAAAACTACACTCCCTTTTTGTATGTCGTGTCTTTATTTATAATATTTGCATTCATGATAATGAATTTCAAACGATATCTTGGGATTAAAATAATGAGTTTGGGTTTTATTCTAAACATCCTTGTAATAGTAGCAAACGGGGGTTTTATGCCTCAGCAAATAGATCTTTTAATAAAAAGCGGACAACTCGAAAAAGTAAAAATGCTAAAAACCTACGGACATTTCTATAATGCAATTCTAATGAATGAACATACTCATTTAAATATGCTGGGAGATCGGATTTTACTTTCGTTGTTCGGTAAATTCAAAACAGTTTATAGCATTGGCGATATCATTATTATGGTAGGAGTAGCCATATTCATATATGAATTATTCAAAAAACCGGCGGAAAAAACCAAATCCGCCGGGCACATCAAAGCATAAAATAAATTTTTATATAGGGTAGTATTCTCCCGGAGCCTTGGGAAAGAGAGTCACATCTTTCACATCTTTTGCACCCATAACAAATCTTACAAACCTTTCTATGCCAATTCCAAAACCTGCGGAAGGAATCAGCCCGAATTTTTTTACAAATTCAATATACCATTTAAACTGTTCCGGGGTTTGACCTTTCTTTGCTATCCTTTTATAAATTTGGTCCAATTCGTATTCTCTTTCTCCACCGGAAGATGCTTCGCCAAAACCCTCCGGATAAATCAAGTCCATATCAAGTAAAATTCCCGGACGTGTAGGGTCTTCCCTATCGTAAAACTCCCTTTCCGTTATTTCTATATCTATAAGCCAGAAAGGTTCTTTGGCTTCCTTTGAAAGTTTTGTTTCAAAATCTTCCCCGTAATTTTTTAACGCTTCGGCATAAGCGATCCTTTTAAACGGTTTGGTAGGTATCTTTAAATCTCTCCCCACGCTTTTCAAAATATCGGAATCTTTTTCGAGCAATTTTTTAATCGTATAAATCACGAGGTCTTCCGCAAGATTCATTACATCTTCCCTTGATGCATTTTTTTGTTCTACATCGATCTGAGTAAATTCGATTAAATGCCTCCCTGTTTTTTTTCGCTCGGTAGGTTCAAGCCTTATATTGGGCGAGAAAGAAAAAATTTTATCGAGGGCATGCATTGCTATTTGCTTATGAAAAATCATACTTTTTGTCAGTTCATAGGTATAACCGTACACTTGCACTTGAGATTTCGTCGTAGGGTGATTTAACGGATCGGTAATAGCAGAGATTATAACAGGGGGAATTTCCACAAAATCTCTTTCATTCTTTAAAAAATCGCTCATAAATTTTCTTACATCGCTATGGATTTTCATCGCTTTTCTCAAATACGGCGATGAAAGTCGTTTTCCATATTGTTCGAGTTTCATAAACCTTGCCTCCCTAAATATTTGCAATTTTATCAAGGAATTTTTTGGCACGATCCGTGCGAGGATTTGCAAAAAATTCTTTTGGAGTATTTTCTTCCACTATTTTTTTATCTGCCATAAATACTATCCTATCGGCGACCTCTTTAGCAAAAGAGATTTCGTGAGTTACCACTATCATAGTCATTCCCTCAAGAGCAAGTTGTTCCATTGTATCCAATACTTCTTTAATCATTTCAACATCCAAAGCGGAAGTAGGTTCATCAAAAAGCATAAGATCCGGTTTCATAGCCAGCGCTCGTGCAATCGCAACACGCTGCTTTTCGCCTCCGGAGAGCTGCGAAGGATAATGCTTCGCTCTATCTGCCAACCCTACTTTCGATAAATAATGCATCGCAATCTCGCTTGCATCCTTTTCACTCATTCTTTTAACTTTCACGGGTGCTATCGTAACGTTTTGAAGCGCAGTTAAGTGAGGGAATAGATTAAAATGCTGAAAAACCATACCTATCCTTTGCCTTATTGAGGGAAGATTCTTACTGTTCTTATCGATTTTTTTACCTTCAAAATATACTTCTCCGCTTGTAGGAAATTCTAAAAAATTCAAACACCGTATAAATGTGCTTTTCCCCGCTCCGGAAGGTCCGATAATTACAACTCTTTCGCCTTTTTCAATAGAAAAATTTACGTCTTCGAAAACAAGTAAGTTACCAAATTTTTTAGTTAGATTAATTGTTCTAATCACCTTTACTAAACCTCCCTTCCAATTTCTCGGCATACCTCGTTAAAGGAATTGTAAACACAAGATAAAGTACTGCGGCCATTAACAAAGGAGCAAAAAAATTTGCAGTAGCCGAACCTATTTGCTTTGCTTTATAAACAATCTCGGAAAGTCCGATTACCATAACAAGGGAGGTGTCCTTCATTAACG
>JAGHAO010000149.1 GCA_021161495.1 Caldisericaceae bacterium
CCCTTTCATCACCCTGAGATGTCGTAACTCAGGGTCTCGTTTTTGCAGTCATTCCGAAAAGTATTTTTATTCGGAATCTCAGCGGTTAAGGCAGAGGTCCTGAAACAAGTTCAGGACGACCCTCACCCTGTCACCCTGAGGTGTATTAACTCAGGGTCTCGTTTTTTTGTTCCTTTATCAAGGTGCACCCTAAAAGCGAAGAAATACGAGATTCCGGATCAAGTCCGGAATGACAAAAATACGAGATTCTGAAACAATCCTGAAACAAGTTCAGGACATGGTTCAGGACGACAAAGAAAAGAAGAAATACGAGATCCTGAAACGAGTGCTCACCTTCGGCGAGGAAAGGAGTGCAGGATGACCGGTGTATTGTCACCCTGAAATGTCTTTACAATCCATACATTGCTTAATAAAACAATTAGAGAAAAAGGAATGACATAGTTATATAGAAGAAGGATTTTGGGTTCCATAATAGAAGAAGACGAACAAAACGGGGCAAACCCCATTGAAATCGCAAAACTCATCAACAAAATCCTGAACACGGAAAATCCGAAATTGAGATACCTCGCAGGGCCGAAAGCGGAAAAACTCTTTGTGATATTGAAAAGATTTCTTCCGGAAAGTCTCGTTCAGTTCATAGTCGAAAAATATTACAAACTCTAAACCTCTTCGGAACCTTCAAAAACCTCTTTCAATATTTCGGTTGACACTTCCGCTATTTTCTCTTTTTCCTTTTTAATAAATTCGTTATTTTTCGCTTTTTCCGAGAGGTACTTTTCTATCGCTTGCTTCGGGCTTATCGCCCTGTGAGTAACGGCAAATGCGGTTTCGTCTTTTTCTCTTCTGCTGTCCGTTATTCCGGCGAAAACATAACTTTCCTTTTTGAGTTTTTCTATAAGGGATTTCAAAATTTCTTCGTTTTCGAAATCTTCCAAC
This sequence comes from Caldisericaceae bacterium, assembly GCA_021161495.1. Classification (GTDB taxonomy): domain Bacteria; phylum Caldisericota; class Caldisericia; order Caldisericales; family Caldisericaceae; genus AUK232. The sequence goes on from JAGHAO010000149.1 coordinate 937, forward strand.
AGTTTTATTCTCGTTATGCTCTTTTTCGCCTTATTCCAATCGACGTTTTCCGTATCTTCGTCTTTTCTGAGATTTATTGTGTAAAACGAACGGGCAAACGGGTTTTCCACAAACTCCATCGAGGGAGTGTGCGTTCCTTCGGAGAACTCGACTTCGAAAAAGCCCTTTTTGTTGTTTTCCTCCCCGAAGTTCAGCCTTTCAAGGGAACCCGGATAAACAACGGGGATGTTGTTTCTCGGAGTGGAAAGCATCTGCATTTCGTGCAAATGCCCCATCGCAATGTAAGAAACTTCTTCGAAATCAAGGTCGGAAACGGAAATCGTAAGTTCGTTCGTAAGTGCCAAGTACTGCTCGCTTCCGACTTTCCCCTCCGACACCCCGATGTGCATCGTAAGAATAACCGGATTTTTGTCAGAAACCTTTTCGAGATACTTTTTTACCGATTTGAGGATTACCTCGTTCATCAATTTTGCCGCTTCTTCTTCGCTTTCAATTTTGTATTTGTCTTTTGCAAGAAGGTTCTTTTTGTAAGGATACGGAACCGCCACAATGTTGACACCCTTCATTTTGTAAAGCCCCATTTTCCTTGCAACAATTACGTTCGGAATTTCCAGAGCGGAGTAAACGTCGAGGTGGATTCTGCGCTCTTTATTGGGAGGGCCTTCGTGGTTTCCCGTTAAGATAAAAATTCCGATCCCGTTTTTCGTGAGATTTTTTACGAAAAGCGCAAACCTTTCCTGAACAAAACTCGGAGGGTCCCTCCTGTCGAACAGATCGCCCGCTATGAGAACAATATCCGGCTTGCTTTTAAGCGCGTAATCCTCCAAGAAATTCAGCGATGCGAACCTTTGTTCCGCACCTTCTTTCGGATACGCATTGAACCCCAAATGCAGGTCCGCAGTGTGTATTATTTTCATCTTACGTGATACCCCCCGTCGATAAAAATTGCGTTTCCGCTGATATATGAAGAATCGTCGGAAAGCAAAAACAGAATGAGTTTTGCAACTTCTTCCGCAGTTCCCGCCCTTCCGAGAGGAACTCTGCTCAAAAATTTTTTGCGCTCTTCCGAAAATTCATCAGTGAAAAAATCTTCCGTCATTTTCGTCCGAATAAGCCCGGGTACAACCGCATTCACACGGATGTTCCGCGTTCCGAGTTCCGATGCAAGGGCATTTGTAAGTGAAATCAAGGCGCCTTTCGAAAGCGCATACCCTGCCGAAGGCGGATTTACCGCACCGAAATACGCATCAATCGAGGAAACAAACACAGCACTGCCCCCTGTTTCCGGAAATTTCGGCAGGAGTTTTTGCAACAAATAAAAGCCCGATTTTACGTTGACTTCGAGCATCTCTTCGAGTTCGTGTTTCCTGAACGTATCAAAAGGCTCTGTGTAAATTACGCCTGCGGAGTGCACAAACCCGTTTATTTCCGCTCCGAACGAAAGGATTTTGTTTGCAAACTCGGAAATACCTTTTTCGGAAGAAAGGTTTTCCTTGAAGACGAAAATATTTTTCGAGTATTTTTTAAGTTCGGAAAGTTTTTCTTCATTCCTTCCGCAGGTAAAAACAGTTGCGCCTTTTCTATCGAGCATTAGAGCGGTGGCTCTTCCAATACCGGAAGAGCCACCTGTAATCACGAATGTCTTGTTTTCGAAAGCATTACCCATTATGCGGAATTATACAGAGGAACACCACCTTTTCGTCACCAACGTTTTTGTAAGAGTGGGGGAGATTCGGCCTGATGAAAAGCGCCGTGTCTTTTTCGGCAACAACTTCCTCTTCACCTTCGGTAACAAGGCATTTTCCTTTGAGGAAATAAATTTCGTGCTCCCAGGGGTGCTGATGCTCCGGAATCGAAGCGCCAGGTTCCATTTCGAAATAACGCATTGCATAGTTAGGAGCACCGTCTTCCTTTTTAATAAGCCACCTGATCGTAACGCCCTTTATAACAGAACCGTTAAATTCGACAGGCTGCGGCTTGAGGTCAAACGGCTTTACGACCTTCATTATTTTCCTCCCAAAAATTCTCTTGCGATTTCCGCACCTTTCTCAAGCGCTTTTTCGTTTATCGGGATAAGTTTTTCTTTTTTGCCCGTAAGGAAATGTTTCAGCGCCTTTTTGAGGGATTCCAATTTAACAGGTTTTTCTATCTCCGCATATGCTCCTAACAAGATCATATTTGTGACTTTTTCGTTTCCCAATTCCCTTGCAACAGTTTGTGCGTCTATCTGCAAAACTCTTACGTCTTTCCTCTTTACTTCGCGCGGAATGAGAGTTTTATTTAAAATGAGAAGCCCGTTTTCTTTCATCAAGGGCTCGAATTTATCGAGAGAGGGAAGGTTCATAATGATCGCTGCTTCCGGACGCCCTATCACGGGAGATGCAATGGGTTTGTCCGAAATAATCACATCGCAGTTTGCCGTTCCGCCTCTCATTTCAGGCCCGTATGAAGGAAGGAACGTAACGAATTTTTCTTCGTCTTTCCCCGCTTCCGCCAAAAGTTCGCCTGCAAGCATAACGCCTTGTCCGCCGAAACCTGCTATGACAACTCCTTTTTGCATATTATTCAACCCCCTTTGCAACCTTAAATTCTCCGATCGGGAATACGGGAAGAACTTCTTTTCTGATTCTTTCCATCGCCTCGACGGGAGTCATCTTCCAGTTCGTAGGGCATGCGGAAACAAGCTCGACAAGCGAGAATCCTAAGTTTTTCACTTGTGCGGTGAACGCTTTTTTGAGGAACTTTTTCGCCTGGATAATGTGCTGAGGGCTGTCAAGTGCCGCACGGGCGATGTATGCGGGGCCGTCAAGTGCCGCAAGCATTTCGGGAACGTGCATAGGAAAACCGTTCAATTCGGGCTTTCTTCCGTAAGGTGACGTCGTGGTAACCTGCCCTATAAGGGTTGTGGGTGCCATCTGGCCGCCTGTCATTCCGTAGTTTCCGTTGTTTATATAGACAACTGAAATTCTTTCTCCGCGCGCTGCGGCATGCACCGTTTCGGCGATTCCGATCGAAGCGAGGTCTCCGTCGCCCTGATAAGTCATTACGAACGATTCGGGATGCACTCTTTTAATTCCGGTCGCCATTGCGCAGGCACGGCCGTGTGCCGCTTCAACCGCATCCGTCGCTATGAAGTAATATCCGAACACGGAGCACCCCACCGGCCAAACGATAACGGTTTTTTTGACAAGATCCATTTCTTCGAGGAGCTCGGCTACCAGCCTGTGGGCAATTCCGTGCGGGCAACCGGGACAATACGTCGTGTCCCTCTCGGTGATTGCATCCGGTTTTTTGTATATGAGTTTCATTATTCTTTACCTCCCAGAAGTTTCTTGAATTCGCCGTAAATTTCCTCGGCAGTCGGAACGACACCGCCCAGCCTTCCGTAATAGTGAACAGGCTTTTTGCCGTTTACGGCGAGTTTCACATCTTCAAGCATCTGCCCTTCGTTCATTTCCACGTCGAAGAAGAATTTTACCTGCTCCGCTCTCTTTGCGATCTCTTTTTCAGGGAACGGCCACACCGTTATCGGGCGGATAAGCCCCAACTTTATTCCGTCGGCACGTGCCATATCGACAACCGTCTTTGCAATTCTCGCAACGGTTCCGAAGGCGGTAAGTGCGTATTCGGCATCGTCCATCTCGTATTCTTCCAGCCTAACTTCGTTCTCTTTGATTTTTTTGTATTTCTCCTGCAAGGCGAGGTTCATTTTTTCGAGCCCTTCCGGAAGAATTTCGAGAGATGTTATGATATTTCTCTCTTTTCTGTCTCCCTGCCCGACAGTCGCCCATTCGGGAGTTTTGAATTTGGAAACGTCAACCCATTCTTTGAATTCAACGGGCTCCATCATCTGCCCCATCAAACCGTCGACAAGCACAACCACCATAATTCTGTATTTGTCGGCAAGATCGAATGCGTCGAACATAAGGTCCGCGGTTTCCTGAATCGTGTGAGGGGCAAGCACGATTGAGTGGTAATCTCCGTGCCCTCCGCCTTTTGTCGCCTGGAAATAGTCCGCCTGAGCGGGCGCAATATCGCCGAGTCCTGGGCCTCCCCTCATTGCGTTAACCACGACGCAGGGAACGTTGGAGTTTGCAATGTAGCTGAAACCTTCCTGCATCAAACTGATACCGGGGCTTGAGGAGGTTGTAATCACTCTCGTCCCCGTGCAAGCAGCACCGTAAACCATATTTATCGATGCAACTTCGCTCTCCGCCTGCAAAAAGACTCTTCCCAATTCGGGCATTCTTCTCGAAAAATACTCGGGCGTTTCGTTCTGCGGAGTAATCGGGTACCCGAAAAACGCCATACAGCCGGCACGGATTGCAGCCTCTGCAATTGCTTCCGCACCTTTCATCAATACTTTTTCTCCCATATCCACACCTCCTTATTTCTTCACGGGTTCAGGGCGCCTTACTTCCTGAATTGCCATATCCGGGCAAATGATGTAGCAGAACCCGCAGGATATGCACCCCTCGTTGTCAAAAAGTTCCGCAGGGTGATACCCTTTCGAATTGATGCGGTCCGAAATCCTCAAAACATGTTTCGGGCACACACTTACACAGAGTCCGCAGCTTTTACACCGCTCTTCGTTGATGATTACTTTTTTCTCCATATTTCCTCCTTCCTTAAACTCCCATCTTGGGGAGAGGATTAACAAATAATTTTAACGGCAAAATCGGAATGCCTAAATTTTCCGCGATTTCTTTATGCATTTCGTCCACACAACCGAATACGACGGGAAGTTTTGTGTAATCGGAAACCTCTTTTACGATTTCAAACCCTCTCTTCAACGTTTCTTCCGTTGTTTCCCACCGCAAATTGGTGTTAAAAACAATTCCCGTAATTTTCATTCGCGAGGCGTTTTGAATTACCGCCATCGCCTTCAATATTTCGTCTTTCGTTGATGTTTCCGGACGTCTCGTGTTTACTACAAAAAAGAAATTATAAGTTCCTTCCGGCATCACCTCCCTGAATTGCGCAATCGCACCTGCCCCGTAAGGGTCGCCGCCCACGTCGAGAATCTTCTGCGCGCCTCTTTCTTTAAGTTTTCCTATAATGAATTTCGGGAAAATCGGAAGGTCCAGCGTTCTTGTAATATCAGGAGGGGCGACAATATCCAAATGGTATTTCGGTATGAGCGTCTCTTTCAGGTCGCGAATCCGCACGTACGGTTTAACAATATCCATATCGAACAGCGTATTTTTTATTCCCGCTTCTTTCATCTTGATCGCAACGTTTATCGCAATTTCGGTTTTGCCCGAGCCTATCCTGCCTGCAAAAATTTGAAATTCTTCGTCCAACAGATCTTTTACGTTAAATTCTTTCATACGTTTTTTCTTTCTCTTCTCCTTTCAAAACCCGCAAAACCCCTTCGGCAAGGGCTTTCATTTCGTCTTCTCCGGGGTAAACTTTCACGGGCGCAATAAAACTCACCCTCTCTTTTACCCAGTTAACAAGCATATCGGAATGGGCAAGCCCGCCGGTTATGATAACGGCATCAACCTTTCCTTCCAGCACGGTCGCCATTTCTCCGATAGTTTTTGCGATCTGATATGCCATCGCCTCGTATATGAGTTTTGCGTGAGAATCACCTTTTTCGATCATCTTTTCCACCTCTATTGCCGAGTTCGTCCCGAGGTGAGAAACAAGCCCGCCTTTTCCTGCAAGGTTCTTTTTCATTTCCTCAAATGTGTACTTACCGGAATAGCAGAGTTTTGCAAGGCTTACCGTGGGAAGCCCGCCAGCACGCTCCGGAGAGAAGGGCCCGTCTCCGTTAAGGGCGTTATTTACATCGACAACCTTTCCTTTTTTATGCGCGGCAACGGAAATCCCGCCTCCGAGGTGGGCAATCACGAGGTTTGCATCTTCATATTTTTTTCCTAAGGCTTTCGCCACCCTTCTTGCAACGGCTTTTTGGTTCAATGCATGCCAGAGGGGTTTTCTTTTTATGCCTTTAAGCCCCGAGATTCTCGCGATTTCTTCCATTTCATCCACGACAACGGGATCAACAATATATGCCTTCTTGCCGATTTTACTTGCTATGTCTTTTGCAATAAGAGCACCCAAATTTGAGGCATGTTCTCCGTATCTACTCTCTTCGAGATCTTTAATCATATCCTCGTTCACAAGATAAGTTCCCGAAGGAACAGGATGAATAAGCCCGCCCCTTGCGGCAATTGCGGAAAATTCGTTTAAATCGAACCCCGCTTCTTTTAAAGCATTTAAGATGGCTTTTTTCCTAAATTCCAATTGGTCGATAATTCTTTCGAAAGTCTTTAACTCTTCCGCGCTGTGCCTCAGCGTTTTTGAGAAAACTGCCTTATCCTCCTCGAACACGGCAATTTTTGTTGAAGTCGAACCCGGATTAATAACAAGAATTTTTCCCATATTTCCTCCTAATAAATTAGGGGGCATTCAAGCCCCCTTTTGTTGAATTGTTTACTTGGTAGAATAATGCCCATAACAATAAATGCAACGAGTCCTTTCGAACGGTTTATAAAAAGTAATACTTGATAAGCGAGAATTTTCGGAGAATGTGGCAGCATATTTAATAAAAACCCACGCCTTCGAGAATCTTTCGAAGAAGAGAAAAACAATCTTATTTGCACCGAATGAATTTTTCTTTGCATACTTTCATAAAAATTTTATCACAATACTCTTAAAATTCCAAGCGACCGAATTGCCTTAAATACGCATACAAATTTAAATGCGAATGACAAAAAGATAAATAAAAGAAGTGTTAGAATTTTTTCGACGTTTCAGGGTGGCAGAATGCACAGGTTATGCTGCATTCCTTTCCTCGCCGAAGGCAAGCACTTGTTTCAGCATCTCGAACCCAGTCACTCTGCACTCCTTTCCTCGCCAGAGGCGAGCACTTGTTTCAGAGTCTATTATTTTTTCGCTTTTGGAGTGCACTTTGATAAAGGAACAAAAAACGAGACCCTGAATAAATACATTTCAGGGTGACAAAAGAAAATAGGAGTTTCGAGGGAAATGTGTTCCCTCGATTTAAAATGTGTTCCCTGGATTTAGAGACCCTGAGTAAAGACATCTCAGGGTGACGAAGGCAGGGACACCTCAGGGTGATAGAAGAGAGAATAGGAGTTTCAAGGGGAAAGTGCCCTCTTTGCATTCGAACCCTAAGTAAATACGCCTTGGGATGATAAAGAAAGACAACTTTGTTTATTGTTGCGGAACCTTTGCAAGGATTCCTTGCGTTTTAATTTTCTTTTAAAAGAGTATAATAAAATCGAAGG
>JAGHAO010000144.1 GCA_021161495.1 Caldisericaceae bacterium
CAAAAGATGTTGAAATATCTGGTAATTATATGAACTTTTGTGATTTGCATTACATAATCACATTTTTAAACATAATAAGATTTAAAAAATGCACAAACATCGGATTTTTTAGGCATATGCTCCTATAAAGCCTTTAAACGGTTAAATACACGAAATTTTATTCGGGGGCATATTTACACCAAAATCATCGATTTTTGCTTCTAAAATGCGTAAAAACGCTATGTTTTTTCTCAGTATTTATCGGAGTTTCTTAAAGACAGCACGAAAGAATGCAAGTTTTTCGAATTATAAGTTCAAAGGTAATAATTGAAGAAACTCTCTACTTAAGCCAATTTCAAAAACACCTCTCAAACCGCATAACTTCGTAAAAAGCATCTATTTATCATACTTTCCTTCAAAATGTCCTCCCCGTACCTGGTACCAAGCGGACAGTTTTGCCTGTCACATTGAGATGCTCGCTCTGTTTCAATGCTGTCCTTAAAAGAAAGATATAACAGATTAGATTTCAGAGTAGTCAAAATAGGTATAAACTCCTATAAATACTCCTATAAAAATGAAGGGTTATACCACCAAGGAGGTAAATTCTGGACAATAAATTATAAATGGGCTATACATAAGATAATAATTTTATTAAATCGTCGCAGAAGAACAACTAAAACAAATTTCGTATTTACCGAAAATTTCTTATAATAAAACATCCTATAATAAAAAAAGAAAGGTGATGAATATGAACGGAAGATACAATTTTTTGCCGGTTGCTTTACCGTTTTTTATAGTGCTATTACTTATCGTGATTTTGCTATGGCCTATTCTCTTTTTCTTGTATGCAGGCAGCATTGTCTCGGTATTTGCAAAACTCGGTTTTTCTCCGGCAGTGGGGTACACCCTCTTCTGGGCAGCACTTATAGGCAGTATGATTAACATTCCCGTAAAGAAAATTCGCTCGGGTGAACCTATTGTAACACAAAAAGAAGTGAGTTTTTACGGTATTAGGTATGTAATACCTGTAACAGAAGAACGGGAAACAACAATTGCAATAAATTTGGGAGGAGCAATAATACCCGTAGGCATATCCGTTTACGAACTTTTAAGGCTTCTTGCCGCAGGTAGGATATGGCTCTTTCTCGCTTCCATAATAGCAATCGTAATTGTTGCAGCGGTGTGCCACCATTTCGCAAAACCGGTGAAAGGCGTAGGAATTGCAATACCGACATTCATACCCCCTTTGGCAGCAACCGCAGCCGCTCTAATACTTGCATTCCATTCTCCTGCCGTTGTCGCATACGTGGGAGGAACAATCGGGACGTTAATCGGTGCGGATCTTATGAATCTTGATAAAATTTCCAAACTCGGCGCACCTGTTGCAAGCATAGGTGGTGCGGGAACATTCGACGGGATATTCCTTACAGGGGTGCTTGCCGTTCTACTTGTATAAGTATTATCTTTACAATACAATATACGAAATAAGAAAAAGGAAAGGGGTTGGTTTCGAAAAATGAATAATGTTAATATAATTACGGCTTTGGTTGCAGGAGTTCTGTCTTTTGTGTCGCCATGCGTACTCCCGCTTATACCGGCGTATATTTCGTATATTTCAGGCGCTTCGCTTCAAGAGATACAGTCCGGTGAGGTTTCTTCAAAAAAGATAATAATAAACTCAATAGCATTTGTTTTGGGTTTTTCCACCGTATTCGTCCTTTTGGGAGCATCCGCCACCCTAATTGGAAAAGCGCTCTTACGGCATATGAATACGTTCAAAATTGTGGCCGGTATTATTATCATAATATTCGGGCTCCACACGACCGGGCTTATAAGAATAAAATTTCTCAACTATGAGAAGAAAGTTCAAATTAAAAAATCGAACAGTGCAACACTCATCGGTGCATACCTAATAGGCCTTGCCTTTGCAGCAGGATGGACCCCCTGCGTCGGGCCAATCCTCGGAGCAATTCTTGTAACAGCAAGCACTTACACAACGATGTGGAAAGGAATTCTATTGCTCATTGTTTATTCTTTGGGCCTCGGTATCCCGTTTATCCTTACCGCTTGGGCAATCAACAAGTTCTTTGTCGCATTCAAAAAGATAAGAAAATATTTTCATACGATTGAGATTGTCTCAGGGATTCTGCTGATTATAGTGGGACTATTGCTTATTTTTACAAAAAGCATACACTTTTAGTATATGAGCGAATTAAGAAAAGCGCGGATTAAATCCGCAATAGAAAGAGAACTTATAAATTATTTTTTGAAACTTGACGATGAGAGGCTAAGAGAGATAACTATCACTCACATCGAACTTTCAAAAGACCTGCATTACGCAAAAGTATTTTTTACCGTATTGGGAAAGGAAGACGAAAAAAATGAGGTTCTCGAAGCACTTTCTAAAGCATCGAAACGCATTCAAAAAGACATCGCACACAGATTAAAAAATATGCGATACGTTCCATTGCTTTCGTTCCATTTCGACCTTTCAATTCAAAAAGGGAATGAGATGCTTGAACTTTTGGACAAAGTAAAAAAAGAAATAGAGGAGCACCCTTATGAAGAAGAATAACACCTTTGAAGAAATCGGCGAAGTTATAAAGAAATATGAGAGTTTTGCGATATTCAGCCATATGAACGCCGACGGAGATGCATTCGGTTCCTTACTCGGAATAGGGCAATCACTGAAACTTATGGGGAAAAAGGTCTTATACTTCCTTCCGCAACCTGTTCCGACAAGATTTTCTTTCTTAAAAGATTACGACCTGATTAATAAAGAGGAACTAAAAAATATAGAAGTGGGCATAGTTGTTGACGCTGCGGATATCAAGAGGATAGGCACTCTGAAAGAGTACAAAGATAAATTTAAGACAACAATAAATATTGACCATCACGAAACAAACGATTACTTTGCGGATTACAACTATGTAGATAAGGATTCCCCATCCGCAACGTGTATTATTCTGAAACTTCTCGAAGCAAACGATTTTCCGATTGACAAAAACGTTGCGGAAGCACTGTATACCGGAGTTCTTACGGATACAGGGGCGTTCAAGTTTGCAAATGCAACATTCGACGCATTTGAAACCGCCGGAAAACTTGTAAAATACGGTGCAAATCCGGAATATATCGCAAAAATGTGTTTCGAATCGGATACATTGGAGCATTTGAAACTAACGGGAATCGCCCTTGACAGGATGGAACTCCGAAAAAACGTGGGATTCTCGTACATAACGTATGAGGATAGAATGAAAATCAATGCAACGGAAGAAGATATGGAAGGAATAATCGATACGATAAGGAAGTGCAAAAACGTGGAAGTTGCCGTTTTATTCAAAGAGGCGGTAAAAAACGAAATCAGAATAAGTTTCAGAAGTAAAAATGGAATAGACGTAAAAAGCATAGCGGTAAAATTCGGAGGAGGAGGACATTTACCGGCTTCCGGTTGCACCGTAAAAGGAAATATTTACGAAGTAATGGACAAAGTTCTCAAAACGGTGCAGGAGATGATTGGCAATACAAGTGAAGTTAGCAATTAGTTTAATAACTTCCTATCTGATAGGAGGAGTTCCCGTAGGATTCCTCGTAGGCAAAATCACAAAAAATATTGATGTTAGAAAATTAGGAACAAAAAACATCGGGGCGACAAATGTGCTCCACGTGGTAGGCAAAGTGCCGGGTATTGTAACATTTGCCCTGGACCTTTTGAAACCCGTTTTTACTATGTGGCTCGCAAGTAAATATACCTTTATCCCCGTGTATTTTGTCCCGCTTGTCGGTGCCGCTTCGGTTGTCGGAAATTTGTGGAGCCCGTTTCTGAAATTTAAAGGCGGGAGAGGGCTTTCCGCTACAATAGGATATTTTATATACACAATGCCACGTGCAGTTCCTTTGCTTACAATAATAACATTCATCATCGTAGTTCTAACAAAATGGAATCTGCCCGTCGGAGGATTATCGTTGTACATAATAGGCCCCATTGTAGCAGCGAAAGTTTACCACTATCCGCGTTTCATAATTTACACCACATTATTTTTAGGTTTATTTGTTCTTATAAGGCAACTCCCATGGATGATCATCCACTTAACCAATTTTTATTCGAGAAGGAAACAGTATGGAAAAATGTAAAATCGCACTCTCCAATGCAGTAGCCTTTGCGTTTGAAAATGCTCGAACAATTTTATTCTCAAACACGCGAACATTATTCTTGTATAATACAAAGGAGGCACGTATATGAACAAAACACTTGAACTCATATGGAAAACATTGATAAATCCGAAGGAAGCATTTGACACGATAAGAG
>JAGHAO010000095.1 GCA_021161495.1 Caldisericaceae bacterium
GTATTATATGAGATATGCGGATCCCCATAACGACAACGCGCCGTTCGACAGAAAGAAATTGGATTACTGGCTTCCCGTCGATCTTTACATAGGCGGTGCGGAGCACGCGGTAATGCACCTTCTCTATTCGAGATTTTACACGAAAGTGATGTACGATGCGGGGCTTATAGGTTTCAAAGAGCCGTTCAAAAAACTGCTCAACCAGGGAATGATTTTGGGAGCCGATCATCAGAAGATGAGCAAATCGCGAGGGAATGTAATCAATCCCGACGATGTAATCAGACAGTACGGAACGGACACACTCCGCGCATACATACTGTTCATAGGCCCGTTCGACTCCGATGCCGCTTGGAGCACGGAAGGAATAAACGGAGTGCACAGGTTCATAAACAGGTTCTGGAATTTGTTCACCGAAGCGATTGAAGGCGGAAAGAAAGCAAAGAGTGAAAAAGAAAAGGAAATCCTCGCCGAAACAGACAAATGGATTGGAAAGATCACGTATCAAATAGAAAATTACAAGTTCAACACGATGCTGAGCAGTTTTATGGAATGGCTCAATTACCTCGTTAAAATCAGGAATGAAGAACCGGATGTGATCTACACGGACGCATTCAAAGATGCGATGGAAAACTTCATCAAGATGATCGCCCCGGCAACCCCGCACGTTGCGGACGAACTCTGGGAAATGTTAGGGCACAAAGAGAGCGTCCACCTTGCCGAATGGCCCGAGCAGAGAGGGCTTTACAAAGAGCAAGACACGGAAATTGTTATCGAGGTGAACGGAAAAGTGCGCGATAAGAAAAAATTTCCCAAAGGCGTATCCGAAGAAGAAGTGAAAGAATATGCGCTGAACAACGACAAAATAAAGAAATTTATCGGAAACGGGGAAATTAAGAAGATTATTTTCGTAAAAGACAGGTTGCTTAACATTGTGTTAAAAAAATAATCTTGTATAATACATTGCTTAATAGCAGAGAGGAGTTGATAGAAAATGGCGAATCCCAAGAAAAAGACAACGAAGAGCAAAAAGGGAATGAGGCAGTGGAAAGAAAAGAAAACACCACCTACATTGGTTGAGTGCCCGCACTGCCACCACCTCATTCTTCCGCATCACGTTTGCCCTTACTGCGGATATTACGACGGCAGGCAAGTGATTGCGGTAGAGAAGAAAAAGAAAGAAAAAGAGAAAGCCGCATAAATGCGAATTGCTCTTGACGGAATGGGGGGTGACTATGCCCCCCGTGAAATTATAAAAGGCGCAATAGAGGCACTCAACGAACTGAAAGATTTGTTCATCATCGTAACAGGCGACGAGGACAAATTGAGAGAAATGCTTTCGGCGTATCCTGCGGAGGTTGCCGACAGAATCACAATTTACCCCACAACGCAAGTTATCACGATGCATGACCACCCGAAAGACGCGCTCCTTATGAAAAAGGACTCCTCGCTTTACAAAGCGGTGGAACTCGTTAAAAACGGAGATGCCGTAGGAATTGTAAGCGCGGGGAACACCGGTGCGCAGATGGCAATTTCTCTGTTTGTTATGGGAAGGATAAAAGGAATTATCCGTCCGGCAATTGCGGTTCCGCTTCCATATCCCGATTCTATGGGAATCCTCATAGACGGCGGGGCAAATGCGGACTGCACGGAAAGAGAACTTTTGCAGTTCGGTTTGTTAGGCAAAGTGTATCTTGAAAATATTCTTGAAAGGGATGTAACAATCGGGCTTTTGAATATAGGTGCGGAGAAAGAGAAAGGCTCCAAACTCACGCAGAAAACTTACGCCCTTATGGAAAAGGCGTTTGAGAATTTTGCGGGCAACATAGAAGGGAACGAACTCCTTTCCGGAAAAGTTGATGTTGTGGTGACGGACGGGTTCACGGGAAACGTTGCCTTGAAATCGATAGAAGGTACCGCAGAGCGCATTACGGAAGTGTTCAAGAAAGAAATTAAAAAGAGCAAACTCGCGGTGATAGGCGCTTTGCTTATGAAAAACAGTTTGAAACATATCTTCAAGCAGTTCGATTACGAAACGTTCGGGGGCTCTCCCCTTTTGGGGGTGAACGGCATCTCGATAATTGCGCACGGAAGGTCTTCGCACGTTGCGATAAAAAATGCGATAAAGATGTGTTATAAAATGGCTTCACAGGAAATAATAGCAAAAACGATAAAACAACTGGACAATGAAAGTTTTAAGGGAAAAGATTAACGAAAAATTAAAAAAACTCGAACAAATTTTAGGGAAAAAGATAGACAAAAAGCACAGAAAACTTTTTGTGGTTGCGATAACGCATTCCTCTTTCAGCGGGGAGTTTCCCGAATACCGCTCAAACGAACGCCTTGAATTTTTAGGGGATTCCGTAATCTCGCTTGCAATTACACATTACCTTTTCGAGCATTACCCGAAACTTCCCGAAGGGGAACTCAGCAAAAAACGTGCGTACATCGTAAGCGAAAAGGGGCTTTCCGAAAAGGCGATCCAGCTCGATTTGGGAGATGCGCTTTTATTCGGGAAAGGTGAGGAGAAAAACGGAGGGAAATATAAAAAAGCGCTCCTTGCCGATGCGCTTGAGTCCGTCGTTGCCGCGGTGTTTTTGGCATACGGTTTCAAAAAAGCGGAGTGCTTTGTGTGGACGATCTTCAAAGAAGAGTTGGAAAAAGTGAGGAACATTGAAACAACGGATTACAAAACAAAATTGCAGGAAATCGTCCAGAGGGAATTTCACGACGTTCCCGCTTACAGGATTGTTTCCGAATCGGGAAGCCCTGCGAACAAGCGCTTTGTTGCGGAAGTGAAAGTAAAAGGTAAAACAATAGGAAGCGGTGAGGGAGGCTCGAAGAAAGACGCGGAAGAAAATGCGGCAAAGGAGGCACTTGAAAGTGAGTTTATTCGGAAGACTGAAGCAGATTCTGAAAAAAACAGACAAAAATAAAATTGAAGATATCGAGGAATTCCTCATAGAAAACAATTTCGGAGTGGAATTTACGGAAAATTTCCTCGACGAAGTCAGAGAGAAAA
>JAGHAO010000211.1 GCA_021161495.1 Caldisericaceae bacterium
CTCCATCGAAGGGTTTGCAAGGATAGAAGAATCTGATATGCTGCTTGTTCCCGACTTAAATACCTTCGCACCCCTTCCCTGGACGTTAAACCAAGACATCAAAACGGCGAGAATCATCTGCGACGTTTACGAAAACGGAAAAACGCCTTTTGCAGGTTCTCCCCGATACGCCTTGAAGAAGGCCATAGAAGAAGCAAAAGCGGAAGGATATTTTATGCAAAACGGAGTTGAAGAGGAATTTTTCCTTTTCAAACTTTCCGAAGACGGACGCCCCACAACAAACCTCGTAAGTAAAGGGAGTTATTTCGAACTTCTCCCCGAAGACACCGGAGAAAAAACGAGAACGGAAATTGCCCTGAACCTCGAAAAAATGGGTTTCCAGATAGAAGCCTCGCATCACGAAGTTGCACCGTCGCAGCACGAAATTGACTTCAAATACGCAGACCCGGTAACAACAGCGGACAGGATTATCACATTCAAAACGGTTGCGAAAACAATTGCATTGAAGCATAATCTTTACGCAACATTCCTCCCTAAGCCGATTTACGGAATCAACGGCTCCGGAGCACATACAAATATTTCCCTTGTTTCCGAAAACGGTGAAAATTTGTTTTTTGACAAAACGCGAGAATTCGAACTTTCCGAAATCGCACTTTATTTTATAGGTGGTATAATGAAGCACGCAAAAGCGATCACCGCCATAACGAATCCGATCGTAAACTCTTACAAGAGGCTTGTTCCCGGATACGAAGCACCTGTTTACATTTCCTGGGCGGTTAAAAACAGAAGCGCTTTAATTCGCGTCCCCGCTGCCGAGAAAGCGGGAAAACGCATCGAACTGAGAAGCCCCGACCCCACGTCAAACCCGTACTTGCTGTTTGCCGTAATCCTGAAAGCGGGGCTTGACGGCATCAAAAACAAAATTTTACCGCCTAAACCCGTAAACCGGACAAACATTTTCGAACTCAACGAAGAGGAAAAGAGAAGTCTCTCAATCGATACGCTTCCCTCCACGTTGAAGGAGGCAATAGAAGAATTAAAGAAAGACGAAGTGATTCTGAAAGCACTCGGAGAACACATTGCAACAAAATACATCGAAGCAAAAGAAAAGGAATGGAATAGTTACCGCGTATCCGTTACGGACTGGGAGATAAAAAACTCTCTTCCGCTTTATTGACAGGTTGTGCTATAATATTTGTATGGGAAACCTCGAGAAAAGAAAAGAAGAAATTTTAAAAGACCTTGTTGCCGAATACATAAAAACGGGAAAGCCGGTAGGCTCGAGCAGTATCGTAAAAAAATACAAACTCAACGTTTCCCCGGCTACCGTTAGAAACGAAATGGCGGAACTTGAGGAACTCGGCTACATTTACCAACCGCATACCTCCGCGGGCAGAGTTCCCACAAGCAAAGGATACCGCTTTTTCGTCGAAAATATGTTAAAAAACAAAAAAAGGGTGAATATAACCGACATAGAACTCCCGGACCCGAAAAAAGTAAAAGACCTCAGAGACCTTTTGAGCGAAGTTTCGGATATGATTTCGTTCCACACAAAAGAAATTTCGCTTGTTCTTGCGCCCGACTTGGAAGAAGACAAAATAAAATACATTCACTTTTTTACGGTGGATAAACTCGTTTATATCGTCCTTGTTACGACGACACATACTTTGGAACCGATTCCGGTTCTCAAAACAAGCATTCCGGAAAACGAACTAAAAAGATTGGAAAATTTCATAAACAAAAAACTCGAGGGGTTAACGCTCCGAAAAGCAACAAGAACATTGAAAAGCGAAAATTTTTATGTGGAGGAAGTGCCGAAATTCAACGAGATCTTAAAATCACTATACATCACATTGCACAATGAAATAAGGAAGGGGGAGACGCGCGAAATCTATATAAAGGGTATCGCAAACCTTCTTTCCACACGCATTTCCATTGCAGAGAAAAAGGCACGCTTTCTTTTGGAAATGCTCGAGGAAAAGAAACTCCTCGAAGAAATCGTGGAAGACGTCCCCTCGGAAGACAACATCGGTTTCTTAATAGGAGAAGAAAACAAACTCCCGGAACTTTGGAATTACAGCCTCATCACAGTGAAATACACAATCAAGGAGTTAGAAGGAACACTCGCCCTCCTCGGACCCACACGAATGGATTACGTAAAGGGAATATTCGTCCTCGAAAAAATAGCGGACAAATTGGAAGAACTCGCCGACAAAATTCTTACATAATGCGCATCGCAATATTCACCTTGGGTTGCAAAACCAACCAATACGAAAGCGAACTCATAAGAGAATCTTTTGAGAAATACGGCGACGAAATCGTCCCGTTCAAAGAAAAGGCGGATATTTACATTGTAAACTCCTGCGTGGTAACACATAAAGCGGAATCCGAAACAAAAAAAGCGATAAGGAGCGCGATGAGGAAAAACCCGTCCGCAAAAGTTATTTTGACGAGTTGCTTTGCAAACCTCAACCCGGACTTCAAAATGAAAAACCTCGTTCTTTACACGGGCGAAAGGGGCAAACTCGCAGACTTTGTTTACAAAAAGGAAACTTCCCCCGTAAATTTGGACATCGAGATGATTTCGCAATTTTCGGAAAGAACGCGCGCAACGGTGAAAATTGAAGAAGGTTGCGACAATTTCTGCACGTATTGCATAATCCCGTTTGTCCGCGGAAACAAAATTATGAGCAAAAGCCCGGAAACCGTTAAGAGAGAGATAGAAATGCTCGTTAGGAACGGATACAAAGAAGTGGTTCTAACGGGAACCGAAATCGGAAAATACGGAGAAGACATCGGAACAAACCTTGCAAGACTTTTGGCTGAAATCAAAAAAGTCCGAGGCATCGAACGGATAAGGATAAGTTCCATATATCCCACCGCGGTTACGGACGAACTCATTGCACAAATAGAAGGAAAAGTCGTTCCGCACCTTCATATGTCCTTACAGTCCGGGGACGATGAAGTTCTAAAAAAAATGAACCGGAATTACACAGCGGGAGAATACCTGAAAATCGTTGAAAAACTGAGAAAAAAAGATCCGCTTTTTTCAATAACAACCGATATAATTGTCGGATTCCCCGGAGAAACGGAAGAAGCATTTTTGAACTCGATGCAGATGGTAAACACCGTTGAATTTGCAAAAGTGCACGTGTTCAGGTTCTCCAAGCGCCCGTTCACTCCGGCATATTTTATGGAAGAAACGGTCAGTGAAAACACAAAGAAAATCCGCGCCCGGCGCCTTTCCGAATTCGCAAAGGAAGTCGCAAAAAGATACAAAGAAAAATTCGTCGGAAAAACGGTAAACGTGCTCGTCGAAGAAGAGTTAAACGGCTTCTTTTACGGGTTCACCCCGAGATATTTACGCGTGAAATTCCCCTGCAAAAGTTCCGGCATTCTGCACCGAATAATCCCGGTAAAAATTACCTCCGCCGATTCGGAACTGCTTTACGGCGTCATAAAAACGGAGTAGTTTAAAATTGCCCAATCTCTTCTACTGATATGATATTTCCAAATAAAGTAATATGGAAATATTCTTTATCGATGATACACCCTATTTGTTTTAAAAGATTCAGCAAACATTTACATATTTCAATGTACTATCTTCTTTTGC
>JAGHAO010000039.1 GCA_021161495.1 Caldisericaceae bacterium
CTTTATAATATTTGCAATATTTGACAGAGTGTCAATAGAAGGCATACTTCTCGAATACCCCGGAGAGAAAATGACGAATTTTTCGTACGGAAGGGAAATTCCTTCCTCTTCGTCAAATAGAAAAGCAACGTCGGCACAAACATTTATCGGCTTTTTAATTCCGCAGCTTTTTAATACGTTCTTCGAGTACTTATCCCTTACAGTAATGAGGTCCGCCCCGGAAACAACCTTCCGGGTAACAAACCTGCCGAGCGCGGTATTCAAAGGTCCTATGCCCTGGGCAAAACAGACTGTTTTCTTCCCGAATACATGCCCCGTAAAAAGAATAAAAAGATAATAAAAAAGACTTTTAAGGCTTGTTTTGTCTTGGAGAAGCCCTCCTCCTCCGCTCACTATGATATCGCTTCGCCTGATTGCGGCGATCGTATTAAACAAATTTCCGCTTACTCCATTCGAACCCTTGGAGGCCCTATAAATCAGAAAAACTTCATACCCCAAATCCTCAAAAAATTTCTTCTCCGTATGAAGGATTATTTCATCCCCGCAGTTTCCGAAACCGAAATATCCGCTAAGGAGAATTTTTTTATCCGCCAAGCATATCTCCTTTTTTTATTCTGAACCCGTTAATGAAATCCCGCGCGGAAATTTTCTTTTTGCCTTCCATCTGAACTTCAAACACTTTAAGCACTCCCTCTCCGCACTTAACGGAAAAACTGTCATCGTTAACCGACACGATTGTCCCCGGTACTTCGTCGTAATATTTGTCGTCCGGTTCGGTTCTGAAGATTTTCAAAATTTTACCCTTGAAATACGTCCTTGCACCCGGAACGGGAGAAAGTGCCCTTATTAAATTGTGCAACTCTGTATTCGATTTTTGCCAGTTTATTATCTCGTCGTCTTTTGTAATTTTCTTTGCGTAACTTCCTTTCCCGGTTTGTTTTTTCCCTTTACAACCCTCTCTTTTTATCTTTTCTATCGCCTCACGAAGCAGAATAGTGCCAATTTCAACTATTTTCTTTTCGACGTCCGCTTTTGTTTCGAACGGCTCTATGTTAAAAGGTTTCGAAAGTATAATATCCCCCCTGTCCAATTTTTCGGAAACTTTAATTATACTCACTGCGGATTCTTTAACTCCGTCCATTATTTGTCTTTCAATGGGAGCCGCACCCCTATACATAGGCAACTTTGACGGATGAACATTTATTGCACAAGAAGCGAGGCGCAAAATTTCGGAAGGGATAATCTTTCCGTAAGACACGACAACAAAAAGATCGGGGTTTGACTTTTCAATCTCCTTTATGACATTTTCATCGAGCATATCCGTTGCAATAAATTCCAAACCTAATTTCTCGGCAGATTCTTTTACAGGATTGGGAAGCAACTTTTTCCCCCTGTGTTTCCTCTTATCTTCCGAAGTAATCACGAGGACAATATCCTGCGCCAAAGACTCCAAAAAAGGAACGGAAAAATCGGACGAACCGAAAAACACAATTCTCATTTTTTAAACCTTTCTATCAATTTATCGGGGAGTTCATAACCTTCTTCCACTTCGAACTTATCAATCTCATTTACATAATCGGTAAAAAGAATCCCGTTCAAATGGTCAATTTCGTGTTGGAAGACGCGTGCTTTGAACCCTTTAATCTTGAGCACAATTCTTTTACCTTTCAGGTTTATGGCGCGCACCACCACCTCCTCCGCACGGTCTACGGGAGCAAACACGCCGGGAACAGAAAGACACCCTTCTTCGCCGGTTTCCTTTCCTTTTCTTTCCAAGATTTCGGGATTTATCACAACCCCTTTATCATCGTCGAGTTCATAGACGAATAATGCGATCGGAATCCCTACTTGCGGAGCGGCAAGCCCCACGCCCTGAGGCTCGTTGGTACGCATCGTTTCAAACATCTTTTTTGTAAGAGATACTATTTCTTTATCAATATTTTTAACTTTCTTTGCTTTTTTTCTAAGCACGGGGTTTCCGTACGTTATAACTTTCATAAAACCACACTTCCTTTCCTTAGAATACGAATTTCGCCATCACTGCAATCAACAACGGTTGATGCAACACCGCTCATTCTCATATTATATCCAAAATCGAGATAATAAACAGATTCACCGAATGTTTTTTTAACATCATTTTTGTCGAGCAGAGGAAGACTCCCGGAAATATTGGCGCTTGTCGCAACGAGAGGAAATTCCAGTAAGGATAAAAACTCCTGGAGTTCCAAAAATGCGGGGACACGTATCCCCACCGTTTTACCGCACCGGTTCGGGGTAGTAAAAACACATTTCTTGGCTCTCAAAATGCAGGTAATCGCCCCGGGGAAATACTTCTTTATCACGTTAAATGCAATATTGTTTACAATTCCGTAGTCAAAAACTTTTTGTATGGTGGGCAAAAGTATGGAAACCGGCTTTTCATAGTCTCTCTTTTTTAAATCAAATAATTTTTTCACAGCAACCTTATCAAACCCGTTCACACCCATTCCCATAACGGTATCCGTTTTAAAAACAATAATTCCTCCTGTTTTAAGCACATTAACCGCGGTATTCATTTCACTCCTTCCAAAAAACGTATTCTGTGCGTGTAGTCATTTATAGCACGAATTCTCCCGAAGCCTGCTTTTTCAAAAATTTCAACCACTTTATCCGCACTCCTGTAATCAATTTCCGTTATAAACATACCCCCCGGTTTTAACAAAGAAAACGCTTTTGCCGTAAGCTCCGGGTAAATTTCCGTTCCGTCCTTTCCTCCGAGCAGTGCGACTCTCGGCTCATACCGAACTTGAGAAACTTCGTCACTCCTTACGTACGGCGGATTTGAAAAAATCATATCGAATTTCTTTTCCGAAACAAAATTACGAAAATCCGAAACAACAAACTTCACACGTTTGGAAACATTGAGTCGTTCGGAATTTTTCAACGCAACATTAATTGCTCTTTGCGAAATATCTATCCCTATGCCGGATGAAAATTTATTGTAATAAAGAAAAGATACCAGAATACATCCGGAACCTGTACCCATATCCAATACATGCATTTCTTTATTATTTGAAACACGAAGTGCCTCTTCGACAAGCGTCTCCGTTTCCTGACGAGGAATTAAAACATTTCTGTTAACGAAAAAATTCAACCCCATAAATTCTCTAAAATGCGTAATATAAGGTAAAGGTATACCTTTCTTTCTTTTTTGCACAAGGGCAAAGAATTTTTTTACTGTTCCTTCGGGAACGGAGCAATCGTATCTTGCCATAATAAATTCCTTACTTTTTCCGGAAACAAACGAAAAAAGCACCTCTGCTTCAAGCAAGGGTGCATCCGATACATCTTTTAAAATATCTTTTCCGGCTTTAATCGCTTCTCCGATTTTCACTCGAACTATTTTCCTTTTTCTAACATCTCCAATCTCTCTTGTTGTTCCGCTTCCATAAGTGCATTTATCAATTCGTCAAGATTCCCTTCCATTATCTCTTCAAGGTTGTAAAGAGAAAGGTTTATCCTGTGATCCGTAACCCTTCCCTGAGGGAAGTTGTACGTCCTTATTCTTTCATTTCTGTTTCCGCGCCCGATCTGAGCACGTCTTTGAGACACAACTTCCTGCTCTTTTTGAGTTCTGTATAAATCATACAAACGCGCCCTCAAAATTCTCATCGCCTTGATTTTATTTTGAAGCTGTGAACGCTCATCCTGACAGGTTACCATTATTCCCGTAGGTTTATGAATTATCCTGATTGCCGTTGCCACTTTTTGAACATTCTGTCCTCCGTGCCCGCTTGAATGATAAATATCTATTCTCAGATCATCCGGATTAATTTTTACGTCCACATCTTCGGCTTCGGGAAGCACGGCAACCGTTGCGGTAGATGTATGAATTCTCCCGGACGCCTCTGTTTCGGGGACTCTTTGAACCCTGTGAACCCCGCTTTCATACTTCATATGTTTGTAAACATCTTTACCGGACACGGAGAAAACAATTTCTTTCAATCCCCCTATATCAGTGGGGTGAGAATCCATAATTTCCACTTTCCAGCCTTTTTTCTCCGCATAGCCAAAGTACATTTTGAAAAGATCGTGTGCAAAAAGTGCGGCTTCCTCTCCCCCTACGCCTGCTCGAATTTCCACAATAATATTTTTACCCTCCATCGGATCCTTGGGGACAAGAAGTTTTTTAATCTCTTTTATTAACATCTCCTTCTCCGCGGTGAGTACTTCGATTTCATTTTCCGCAAGTTCCTTTATTTCGGGATCATCATTATTCAGTAATTCCTTGGCTTCTTTAATCTCTTTTTCCGCATCCTTCAATCTGCGGTAAAGTTCCACTATATCACCGAGTTCCTTAAACTCTTTTGAATACTTTTTAAAAAGTTCGGGGTTTGAGATGATTTCCTTTTTTGAAAGTTCTTTGGACAAATCTTCGTATCTTTTCTCTATACTTTTAAGTTTGTCAATCAACTTAACCACTCCTTATCTTCGGGTTTGTCAGCAACATAATGGTGCCTTCTGCAACGTGCCTCGTACTTTTCAGATGCACCGAGCATAATTACGGGATCGTCATAACGCGCAGGTCTCCCATTGATGAGTCTCTGCGTTCTTGTCGCATCTTCACCGCAAACCGTACAAATTGCGTGCAGCTTCTGCACATCTTCCGCTATTGCAAGCAGTTTGGGCATCGGGCCAAAAGGCTCTCCCCTGAAATCCATATCAAGCCCGGCAATAATTACTCTTATGCCCATATCGGCAAGTCTGTTTGCAACTTTTACAATACCGTCATCAAAGAACTGTGCCTCGTCGATTCCGACGACATCCGTATCGTTATCAACATTTTTTATGATCTCCGAGGAATCTTTTACAGGTATTCCTGTTATCTTTTCCCCGTTATGGGAAACCACGTCGATTTCGGAATAACGCGTATCTATGGAAGGTTTAAAGACCTGTACTTTTTGCCTCGCAATCTTTGCACGTTTTAATCTGCGGATAAGCTCTTCGCTTTTCCCTGAAAACATACATCCGGTAATGACTTCTATTCTTCCTGTTTTGTTATCTCCCCTCATCAAGTGCGATGCTCCTTAAAAATTCGTCATTTGAACGAGTCTTTTTTAGCATTTCTATGAGACGTTCCAATGCCTCTTTGGAAGGTAAGTCGCTTATAAATCTTCTCAGTGCCCAAATCTTCTTTAATTCCTCGGGAGTATATAAAAGTTCCTCTTTGCGTGTGCCGGATTTTTTAATGTCAACCGCGGGGAATATACGCTCTTCGGCAAGTTCCCTGCTCAAAACAATCTCCATATTTCCGGTTCCTTTGAATTCTTCGTATATCACCTGGTCAAGCCTGGAACCCGTATCAATTAAAGCGGTGGCAAGAATTGTAAGGCTACCGCCGTTTAATATATTCCTTGCCGCCCCCAAAAACTTTTTAGGCCCTTTAATTGCAGACGGGTCAAGACCACCGGATAAAGTTTTTCCCGTATTAGAACTCAAAAGGTTGTATGCACGGGTAAGGCGTGTAATACCATCAAGCAGAATCATTACATCGTTCCCTAATTCCACAAGCCTCTTTGCACGCTCAAGTGCAAGTTCCACAACACGAATGTGATTTTCAGGTGGTTGATCAAAAGTGGAACTTATTACCTCGGCGGCAACGGACATTTTCATATCCGTAACTTCTTCCGGACGCTCGTCAATAAGCAAAATCATTAACTTTATATCGGGATAGTTTTTTGCTACACTCCTTGCAATCTCCTTCAAAAGAGTTGTTTTTCCCGCCTTGGGAGGAGAAACGATAAGGCCTCTCTGCCCCTTTCCCAGTGGGGCAATAAGATCGATAACCCTCAAAGCAAGGTTGCACCCCGGAGTATCAAGTTTAACCCTTTCATTCGGATAGGTAGGCGTGAGATTTTCAAATACGGGCCTTCTGAAATACCCTATAATCCTCTTTCCGTTTACCGAATTCACCGTAACGAGGGAAGGGTATTTTTCGCTTTCTCTCTGAGGGCTGTGAACAGGGCCGGAAATCAAATCTCCCGTTCTCAAACCGAAGCGCCTGATAACAGGAGGCGAAACGTAGATATCGGAATAAGACGGGAAATAATTCGCCCTTAAAAATCCGTAACCGTCCGGGTGAATCTCAAGTATGCCTTTAAAAATCATACTTGCCGCCGATGTATTATTGGTGGCTTGCTTTTGACTTACGTTCCGTTGCGTACGGGTGGTTTTCCGTGCGGCTTGGCGAGCCTGTGTTTTTGCGGGAGTGGGTTTTACGGTGCTTTGCTTCTGCTGAGATTCGCTCTCTTCCTGTTTTCTTAACTCCTGAATTTTATTCCAAACTTGCTCTATAAGTTCGCTTTTCCTGTAATGCGTATAGTTCTTTACCTTTATCGCCTGCGAGATCTTGTATAATTCTCTGGCAGTTTTATTCGCTATGTCTTCTTTTGTTAAACGTAATATTTCTTCATTTAGTTCACTCATTGTTTTCCCTCCGTAATTTTTTCTATTTCTTTGTCGATACGATCCAAAACCTCCTCCGTTTTTTGTTTTATGAGAAGAGATTTATCGCCTACTTCTTTGTTAAATTCTTTGTCCTTTATATATTTAAGATTTATCATAACATTGTAATATGCTCCTTGCAAAGCAGAGCGCGCAAGCAAAGCGGATACGCCGATGTCCGAAACAACGGAACCCGGCACATATTGCAAAATGTCAGCTCCTACGGAAACCGTATTATTTACAACTTCCATTGTTTTGAGAGGAGAAAGCGCAGCGGATTTTAACGCAATTTGTATCTTGGATTTTCTCTCTTCTTTTTCTTCTTTTGTGCTTTTGGGAAGTTTATACGCTTCCATTACTTTGTCAAACGCTTCGGCATCTTTGTCCATAAGTGCAAGAAATTCCTTCGCATTTCTGTCACATTCTTTTATTAAAGATTGCATTTTTTTAACGACGGTTTCATCGGTAACCTTTCTCAGAGAAATTCTCATAACCATAGAAAGTAACGACGCACTCATCGAACCTGCAAACGCCGAAGCAGTTCCTCCGCCGGGAGTAGCGGATTCGGAAGCAAGTTTTTCAACGAAATCCCGGATCCGAAGGTCAGCAAACATAAAAATCACCTCTCTCTGAATTTAACTATGTATTTCAAAAATCTGCTAAAGTCCTTTAAGTGCCCCCCTTGAGACACGGCATTTAAACCGCCTTCGCAATTAATAATTTTGCTACCTGCAAGGACATCCACTCCGTAATCAAATAATATATCGCTCATTATCACGGAGGGACCTATTAGTATTGTATAAGATTTTTCGGATAATTCAAGCAGCCTCTTATAGCTCCTGTTAGCAAAAACACTCCCCGTAATAACAACGATATCGGAATTCGGAAGAATAAACTCCGTCGATTCCGGAGGAAAATCACCCTGTTGCATTCTTTTTTCTATTATTACAAGGCTTTTGGCTCTTTTCCTTATTTTATCCATTCGAGGGAAATGGCCTATAAAAACAACTTTTTTACCTTGAGAAATCTCCGCAATATAATCAAGAGCGTTCATTTCTTCCCCGTCAGGATCTATCAGAGAATTTACCGCAGCAACACCTATTGCGGCTTCCGTAGGGTTCCAAGAATCTGAAAAAAGTTTGGCAATTTTTTTTGCGCTTTTTCCTATAAACTCGCCCGAGAACCTTACAAACATTCTGTAAGGTTCCGGAAATGTCAAACTCAATCCGCAATTTTTGCTTTTAACAGCACTCCAAAATGGCCCGACTCTAACATCCTCTATCGGAAAATCAGGGAGCGTGTCGATGATCTCATCGAATAATTTCATACACGTATTATATTAATGAGAACGGGATTTCAGTCAAGTATCTATCTCAGAGTAAAATTACTTTTCAGAAACAGATAATTTCGTATAATGGTGAAGATGAAAAAAGAAATCTTGCTTTCGCGAACATTTCATTTTGACGCAGCACATAAAGTGGTTGACTATAACGGCAAATGCGAAAATTTGCACGGGCACACGTATTTTCTGAAAGTCACAATCAGAGGAGACCTCAAAGAGAACGGAATGGTTCTGGACTTTGCCATACTTAAAAAAGAAACGGACGAATTAATAGAAACCTACCTTGATCATAAATATCTCAATGACTCGTTCGAAAACCCGACAACCGAGAATATCGCAATGTTCATATTTGACAAGTTGAGCGAAAAATTCGAAAAATACGGATGCAAAGTGAAAGAAATAAGTCTCTCCGAGGGCTCGAATAATACAGTGACGGTGAGAGTAAAATGAGAGACATTCAGAGTGAACAAGACACAAGAAACATACCGCTGAAACGTGTCGGAGTAAGCGACATTCAGTATCCCATACGCGTAATGGACCGCAAAAGCGGAACGCAACGCACGATAGCAAAAATCAATATGTACGTGGATCTCCCGAAAGAGTTCCGCGGAACGCATATGAGCAGATTCCTCGAAGTTTTGAACAGGCACCGTTGTAATATGAGCATAAAAAACATAGAAAATGTCCTCGACGATATGAAAAGAGTGCTTAAAGCAAGTGAAAGCCACATAGAAGTGCGTTTCCCTTATTTTATATTGAAAAAAGCGCCCGTTTCCGGAATAGAGAGTTTTATGAGTTATCAATGCGCATTCCTCGCATCAAAAAAGGAGAAAATGGATTTCGTCCTCGAAGTACAAACCCCCGTGCACAACCTCTGCCCTTGTTCCAAGTCGATAAGCAAATACGGGGCGCACAATCAACGCGGTATTGTAATAATTAAAGTAAGAATGAAAAAACTCGTGTGGATAGAAGAAATTGTGGAAATAGCGGAAAAATCTTCAAGTGCCCCACTTTACTCACTCTTGAAGAGAGAAGACGAAAAATTTATCACGGAAAAGGCGTATGAAAATCCGCGTTTTGTGGAAGATGTCGTGCGAAACGCAACCTTAATGCTTACAAAGGACAGCAGAATTACGTACTTTTCCGTAGAAGCAAAAAATTATGAAAGTATCCACAACCACAACGCATATGCATTTTACGAATCATATAAAAACGAAAATACAAAATAGATAGCAACGTTCAAAGCAAAAAATATTCCAAACCAGACTTTTGCAAAATCGTCAAAAAATTTTTCCGGAAACATCTCAATCAACTTTGTATTGGCAGGCAAAAGCCACAAAGAGTTTCTAAAAAATAACTTGTGGAACAATACGAACGCATCCGAAAAATCGAAAATAGAAACAAGAAAAAGGATAGAAATAAAAATCATTCCCACAAGCGAAACACCGACGAGTAAGTTCCTCTTGTCTTTAACAAATCGAAAACATAATGCGGAAAAAAATAGAGATACTACAAACAAAAAAAGAGAAAACCTTATAAGCTTTTTTACGTCAACCATATGCAAAATTTCATCCTTTGTAAAAAAGTTCTTAACAGTTTCACCGTTTTCGTCCTTCACCGAAACAAACCTTTGACCGTTAAAAAAATAATTCACAATTTGCATCGTATAACTTACGTATTGTTTTTCCGAAAGGCCGGAAAATTTTATCTCCGGAATTATTTCATACTGAATTTTATAAAACGGTTTGAAAATAAGCAATCCGAAAAATATTCCGAATAAAAGAACAATAAAAAGGGAAATTCCGCAAATAGATTTACGAATCCGCATAAAGCATCTCCTTCAAAAAAATAATCGCCCCTTTTTTGCTAAGAGGTTTATTGTCATTCCCGCATTTCGGAGAATAGATACAGGAAGGGCATCCGTCTTCACACGGACAGGTGGCAACAGTTCCGTATGCGGAGTTCAATAATCTGTCAAATCTTGCAAATCCTTCTTCCGCAAGTCCCACACCTCCTTCCGTACCGTCATATACAAAAATTGTCGGCCTGCCCGTATCGGGGTGCAACGGATGAGAAACTCCACCCACATCTCTTCTGTCGCACACCACAACAAGAGGCATCATCGCAACAAGTAAATGTTCGGCCGCATGGATGCTCCCGGGAATTTCTTCCCCGGATTCCGTTAATTTCTTTTCCACATCTTCCGATACGGGAAACCAAAACGCCCTCGTCTCAAATTGGGTTTCGGGAAGTTCGATTTCTTCGGCACCGATTTTTTGATCCGTTCCGTATTGCTTTCTGATAAAACCCACAACCTTCTCGGAAACTCTCACATCCCCGAAAAATAAGCGTGTCCCGAAAATATCTTTTTGGTCCATTACTTTTAGGACTTCT
The DNA here is from genome assembly GCA_021161495.1 of Caldisericaceae bacterium. GTDB lineage: Bacteria > Caldisericota > Caldisericia > Caldisericales > Caldisericaceae > AUK232. The sequence goes on from JAGHAO010000039.1 coordinate 10,220, forward strand.
ATCCTGTGGACAGCAAGAGAATCCGTGTAATAATTCACCTTTTTTCTTCTCAGCATCGCATATTTTGCAGAAAGGTTTAGCTCTTCCACGACAAACGTCTCCGCCATATGCAGGTAAACCGCACCCTTAAACGCCTCTTCCAATGCTCGCTTCAGGGAAATACGTTCCATCACCTCATCCGTATCCGCATCAATAAGTGAAATTTCCTGCCCGCCGCTTCCCCTTATGTCCGTGCTGGCAGCGGGAAAATCGCGCAATGTGTAATAAAATCTTCTTCCTCTTTTTTCCAAAATATTTTTCCTCTCAAAATCTTCAATAATCGAAACAGCCCTCTCGCCAAAATACTCCTTGTCGATCTCTTTTTCTATGGGAAGTTCGAAAGCGGCGCACTTCAAATGCGGAGACAAAATATAGAAATTGGAAGGATTTACGGATATATCCTCAAAATTTTTCCTGAACAAGTAATCCGGATCCTTTGCAAAATACTGATCCAGCGGATTGGAAGAGGTTATAAAAATTGTTATCGACTCTCCTCTTCTTCCGGAACGCCCCGACTCTTGAAACAAACTCGATATCGTTCCCGGATACCCGACAATCACCGTTGCATCAAGATCTCCTATGTCTATTCCGAGTTCCAATGCATTCGTCGCAATAACGGCAAGAAGTTCTCCGGATTTTAGTTTGTTTTCTATTTCTCTGCGTTCCTCCTTCAAATAACCCGCCCTGTAAGAAGCAATGCTTTCCTTTTTTGATAGTGGAAGAGCAGCCTTCAAGTATTTTGTTATAAGTTCCACACCCTGCCTCGAACGCGCAAAAGCAATTGTTCGAATATTGTTTTCCACAAGCGTTTTCAAAACCCAAACAGCCTCTCTGTAAGCACTTCGCCTCGTATTCGTTTTTTTGTCCACAAGCGCAGGGTTAAAAATAACAAATGCCTTTCTGTTCGGTGGTAATTCGAAATCTTTTATAATCTCGAAATTTTCTCCTATAAGTTTATAAGAAAACTCTTTGGGGTTTCCAATCGTTGCGGAGGCAAGCAAAAATTGAGGATAAGTTCCGTAAAAATGAGAAACTCTTCTCAACCTCCGCATTATCTCCGAAATATGTGTTCCTAAAATACCGTTGTAATAATGAGCCTCGTCAAGGACGACAAATTTCAAATGCCGAAAAAACCTCGCCCAATTGGAATGATACGGCAAAATCCCTATATGTAAAAGATCCGGATTTGTTATTATCAAACGTGCGTTTTTTCGCAAAAAGATTCTCCCACTCCTTGGCGTATCGCCGTCGTAAGTCCCGAAAACAAACCTTTCTTTTATAATTTTGTCGAGTTTTTCTTTCTGGTCGCGGGCAAGCGCCTTTGTCGGGTACAGATACAGAGCCGTAGACTTTTGATTTTTGAAAAGAAAATCCAATACGGGTATATTAAAGGCAAGAGTTTTACCCGTCGATGTTCCGCTTGATACAAAAACATTTTTACCCCCACCTGCTTCCGCATAAGCCCTTGCCTGATGGGGATAGAGTCCCATTATGCCGTTTGTGGAGAAATATTCCGTAAGTTCCCTTGCAACCCCGGAAGGAATATCAACAACAGGTATGGCGTCCCCGCGAATTTCCGTAATTTTTACAATCTGGCCCGCATAATTTTTATTTGATTTGATTTTTCCTATAATTTCAGAAATCATAACAAAATTATATCCTAAAAAAGTTTTTAGGGAAACGGAGATATCAATAAATAAACACTCCCGCTTAAAGAGTGCTAAAATTCTTTCACAAAACTATTGACAAAGCGGACGGGTTGAATATAATATCGTTAGCACTCAAAAGTAGAGATTGCTAAAATTATATGAAAGGAGGCTGGAAATATGGCTAAAATAGTACCCATTGGTGACAGAATTGTCGTAAAAATAGAAGAGAATGAAGAAAAGACAAAATCCGGGATTGTTCTTCCGGACACGGCAAAGGAAAAACCCCAGAAGGGTAAGGTAGTGGCTGTCGGTTCTGGAAGACTTCTCGATAACGGAAAAAAAGTCGAACTCGAAGTAAAGGTGGGAGATACGGTAATCTTCTCCAAGTATGCCGGAACAGAAATCAAACTCGACGGAGAAAAATATCTCATTCTCTCCGAAAGTGACGTCCTTGCAATTCTCAAATAAGGAGGTGGAATTATGGACGCAAAACAGATAATATTCGGAACTGATGTAAGAAAAGCGGTTCAGGAAGGTGTTGATAAATTAGCAAATACCGTAAAGGTAACTCTCGGCCCCAAAGGAAGGCATGTTGCACTTGAAAGGAAATTCGGATCTCCTCTTCTTTCTGACGACGGAGTTACCATCGCAAAAGAAATCGAACTTAAAGATCCTAACGAAAATATCGGCGCACAACTCGTAAAAGAAGTTGCTTCCAAAACGGAAGACGTCGCAGGTGACGGAACAACCACCGCAACGGTTCTCGCACAGGTAATGATTGACGAAGGCGTCAAAAATGTTACCGCAGGTGCGGATCCTCTCCTTCTCAAAAAAGGAATGGACAAAGCGGTGGAAGTAGCAGTCGAAGAAATGAAAAAACTTAAAAAAGAAATTTCTTCCAAAGAAGAGATTGCACAGGTAGGCACTGTTTCTTCCAAAATCCCGGAAGTCGGAAAAGCAATTGCCGACGCAGTCGATAAAGTCGGAAAAGATGGTGTAATTACCGTGGAAGAATCCCAGGGGCTCGGCCTGGAAGTAAAAACAGTAGAAGGTATGCAGTTCGACAGGGGTTATATTTCTCCGTATTTTGTAACGGACCCCGACAGAATGGAAGTCGAACTTAAAGACCCTTATATCGTGATTACCGACAAAAAAGTTTCTTCCATTCAGGATTTCCTTCCTTTACTTGAAAAAATTGTTCAGAAGGGAAAACCGTTCCTTCTTATTGCTGACGACGTAAGCGGTGAAGCACTGGCAACCCTCGTTCTTAACAAAATCAAGGGGACGTTCACTTGCTGCGCGGTTAAAGCACCGGGCTTCGGCGACAGAAGAAAAGCGATGCTTCAGGATATTGCAATCCTCACCGGCGGCCAGGTAATTTCAGAAGACTTAGGCCTTAAATTCGAGAGCGTAACTTTGGATATGTTAGGACGCGCAGACAGTGTGAAAGTCGATAAAGACAACACCACAATCGTCGGCGGAAAAGGAAAGAAAGAAGACATCGAAGCAAGGATTAAACAAATAAAAGACCAGATTAAGACAACCACTTCCAGTTACGATAAGGAAAAACTCGAAGAAAGGCTTGCAAAACTTTCCGGTGGCGTTGCAATCATCAAAGTCGGTGGTGCAACTGAAACCGAAATGAAAGAAATGAAACACAGAGTTGAAGATGCAGTTTCCGCAACCAAAGCGGCACTTGCAGAAGGTATTGTAGCAGGTGGCGGAACGGTATTCGTAAACGTGATTCCCGCACTCGATAAGATTAAAGCGGAAGGTGACGAAAAAACCGGTGTTGAAATTGTAAAGAAAGCATTGAAAGAACCGGTTAAACTCATCGCCGACAATGCGGGTTACGACGGAATAATTGTGCTTCATAAAGTGATGGAGTCTGACAAGAATGTGGGATTCAACGCAGAAAGCGGAAAATACGAAGATATGTTCAAAGCGGGAATTATCGATCCTCTCAAAGTTGTAAGGAGTGCTTTACAGAATGCGGAAAGCATTGCTTC